>DATALK010000087.1:0-6741 GCA_036261085.1 Phototrophicaceae bacterium
ACAGCGGCTCCGGTTGAGCCGACGAATGCCCCACCCGCGCCGGTAACCCAGGTCGCGGCCAACAATGTCAATCCAGCGGCCACGACGGGTTCCGTCTGTGTGGTGCTGTTTGAGGATGCCAATCAGAACCGTATTCAGGAAACCGGCGAAAACGCCCTCCCCGGCGGCACCATTGTGGTCAGCCAGGCCGGGCAGCCGGTGGGAACCTATCAGACCGAAAGTGTGCTCGATCCGCACTGCTTCGCGGATTTATCCATTGGTGATTATGTCGCGGTGGCCTCGGCCCCTGGCGGCTATGGCCTGACCACTTCCAACCAACTGCGTGTGCAGCTCAGCCCCGGCGCGACCATCAACCTGACTTTCGGCGCGGCGCCCGGCGTCCAGGCGGTTGTTCCACCCCCGGCAGACGCGGGCGGCGCGCTGGTGAGCGAAACCCAGGAGCAGCAGCCAGAAACTGTGTCGCTGACTGACCGGCTGCTTTCGGTCAGCGGCTATATTATTTTTGGTCTGGCGGCGCTGGTTTTGCTGGGCGGCGTTGGAGCGGTGTTGGTGCTGCGGCGACGGTAAAGAATTACTTTGTGATCTGTCGGGGTGAAATAGCTTTCGCCCCGACAACATCTTTTTAGGAGTCATGCTTATGTTTCGGCGAATAATCACTTTCGCCCTTTTGTTTTTGGTAGGGCTGTCCAATTTAGCTGCCGCGCAGAGCGGCGGACAACTGTGTGTGCGCTCGTTTGAAGATCGTAACGGCAATGGCCGCGTGGATGGCGGCGAGCCGCTGCTCACACGCGGGGTTGGCGTGAATCTGCTGGACACCACCGGCGTAACCATTGCCAGTTCGCTGCTGGATACGTCCCCCACAGCGGCGCAGGGTGTGGTCTGTTTCCAATTTCTGCCAGCGGGCCAGTACAGCGTGGTGATTACCAGCGCGGACTACACCGCCACCACGCCGGATACCATTACCACGAGCATCACGGACGGCGGCCCGCCAACAGTAGTAGAATTTGGCGCGAAGTCGGTTATCATCCCGACACCCGCCGTCACCCCCGCTGCCGAAGGGGTCAATCAAACCGCCCTGATTTTTGCGCTGATTGGCGGCGTGGTCGTGGTGGTATTGATGGCGTTTCTGGGTCTGATTGTTTACTGGTTCGCCTTTGGTCGCCGCCGTGCGGCCCAGATGGATTACCGCCGCACGACGGGTTCAATTCCGACGGTGCGCGACACTACCGAACTCCAGCGTACCCGCGCCCTCAACGAAGCGGCCCGCGAAACGGGAACCAGCCGCCGCGTACCGCCGCCGAACGACACCCATTAAAATTGCTTTTACTTACGTTCAAAACGGGGTTTTTCAAAGCCCCGTTTTCTTTTTAGGATAGGCTTTACCGGCACGTTGTTACATTTGTCACTATGCCGCTCTTCTAATTTTAAGCATAAATTAAAAGTAAATGGAGAGAGGTTAAAGATACCATGCGGGTAAAGGTTAACCGGGATTTATGTGACGCGCACCTCGCCTTTTGCGAACGGTGCCTGGGGAAGTTTCTGTTACATCCGATGGGGTATGAACGCCGCTGTTTTGAAGAACTCGAAGATGATGGCCGGGAAATCCTGACGATTGAACTGCACTCCGGCGAACATGATATTGTATTAGAACTGGACGGCAACCAGCGCCAACTGCTGGCCGGTGAAGGCTGGGCCTACTTTGTGGATTTTGCCGTGCCGATCTACCGCGAGAGGAAAGACTGACAGCCAAACCGGGGCATATTGTGACTGCCCCGGTTGGTTTTGTTGACGCGCGGGCTTACGGCTCGATCAGCGCCGCGCGAATGCGCCGAATCCCGGACGCCACCGCTTCTTCCTTCACGATCTGAAAGCGCCCCAACGTGCCGGTGTGTTCAACGTGTGGCCCGCCACCCATCTCCAGACTGAAATCGCCAAGCTGATATACTTTCACCTGCGTGCTGTAACGATCTTCAAACAGGTGCATAATGCCGCCGGTTTTTGCCTGTTCAACGGTCATGTTTGATCGTGGGCGAAGCGTCAGGTTGGGGCGGACAAGATGCGCTAGAGTGAGGGTATTTATTGGTGTTGGTTCAGCACCGCCGGAGGCCCCCTATGCCCACCCGTTTGATGATTTTTTTCACGCTTTTATGGATCACACTCTTTATTTTTGCAACTTTGCTGACTCAAACGCTTGCCGACCAAGCACCGCAGCTTGAAGGCACACTTGTTTATGTTCGTCAGCAGGATGAAACGATGGAATTTATTCATCTATCGGCGGCCAATCGCTCTGTATATACGCTGGTTGCCGGAAACTGCCCGCGAATATCCCCTAATGCCCTGTACCTTGCGGAATCTTCTCAGAGCCGATCTGACCTCATCATTCGTCGTCTCGATGATGAAACAATCATCGCTCAAATTCCCTGGCGTGAGAACTGGGAAACCTGTTTCATGAGTTGGGAAACAGACACCATACTTCGTATTCGGCAGACAAATGAAGCTCATACATTTTCTTACTTCGACTTCGCTACCGGTTCGTTACAACCCCTTGATTATCAACCGCCACCGCGCGCCCAATATCCCGATTTACCCGGCAGAATGCCTCAATCTTTGAACCGCTTTATTCTGCCATCACCGCAGTCGGGAATTTATCTTTACGAACAGTGTCATGACCCCCAGCCCGTCGAAGAAGGTGAACGTTGCCTGGAAACCGATTTTGTGATCTATGATGCTAACCGGCAGCTTCCGCTGCATGTGCTTGTAAATCCCAATGACACGCTCGTTTCCGGCTTCGATGTGTATTATCAACTAATGGTTCCTTCTGCCGGAACTGCCTGGTCAGCAGACGGACGGTATCTTGCATTCCAGCATTTTGATTACGATCTCTATGCCAATTTTACCCTCAGTGTGTACGATTTGGCGTCTGATGCCTATCTGGATACGGAGTATTTCACTGTTGATATGGACCAAGACAAGCCGGTGGAATGGTCGCCGGTGGGAAATAAATTGACTTTGTGGGTCATTGGCCGTCCCGGTGCTGAACCAGAACCAACCGACGACGAGAACACTCGAACTTTTGTGACTTACGATGCTACAACTCAGACGTTTCAAGAGGCTGAGCGGGTATTTGATGCTGACCAGGGATTTGGTTTATGGTCGCCCGATGGACAAACCTACGCCCTAGTAGATGGCAGCGGGACGCTTTGGTTAGTGGATGTCAACACCGGGAAAACGGTGCAATTGGATACTGCTGTGACAGATATTGTTGGCTGGAAGATTGAACCATAAATTGTAACAACAGGAATGAACATCATGAATTGTTCACAACCCGGCGACACCAACCAATTATTAGGCTATCCGGCGGACGCGCGGTTGTTGATTATCAACGCCGATGATTTTGGCATGTGCCACGCTACCAATACGGCGATTCAGCGCGCACTGACCGAAGGCGCGGTCACTTCGACAACGGTGATGGTTCCCTGTCCCTGGGCCATCCATGCGCTGCACTGGCTCCGTGACCATCCGGCGATTCCGTTTGGGATTCATCTGACGGTGGTTGGCGATAACGCTGATTATCGCTGGCGGCCTGTATCCTGCCGGGAACAAGTGCCATCGCTAGTGGATGAAACGGGGCATTTTTATACCTGGGAGCGCATCCCTGAATTTGTGGCCCGCGCTCAAGTCGCGGAAGTCGAAATCGAATTCCGCGCGCAGATCGAAACGGTGCTGACTGCTGGACTCAAGCCCACCCATCTGGACTGGCATTCGCTGCGCATCCACCAGAGGCCTGATATTTTTGAGGTGATGTTCAAACTCGCACGGGAATATGGTCTGGCGCTACGGGTGCGGGAGCGCCCTTTCATTGAAACCATGCGGCGGCAGAATTTGCCCTGCAATGATTACGATTTCCTGGACAGCTATGGTCTGGAAACCGCTGGCAAACTCGCCCATTATATTCACCTGCTGCGCGAATTACCCGCCGGGTTGAGCGAGTGGGCGGTGCATCCCGGCCTGGACAATGCTGAGTTACACACCATTGAACCGGAGGGCGCGCCGATCCGACAGGCAGATTTAGACTGCATGATCGCGCCGGAAATTCGGGAAGTTATCCGGCAGGAAGGGATTATCCTGCTCAGTTACCAGCCGCTGCAAACGATGTGGCAAACAGGTTAAGGACAACGGTTGGTTTTCGTAGGGGCGCGCCAATGTGCGCGCCCAGGGCAGCCACACAGGGCTGCCCCTACAATCAATAATGGTTACAGCTGGTGACGATTTCAGGCGTTTGCCAGCGCCAGATGCGGCAGGAGTTTCGCTTCGATGCGCTCACGTGCCGTATAACCGGTGATACGCTCCACGGGTTCTCCACCCACGAACAAAATCAGCGTGGGCAGCCCCAGCACGCTGTACTGTTGAGTAATCTCTGGGTTGGCATCACTGTCCAGCAGTCCAACGCGCAGTTTACCGTCATATTTTTGCGCGATGTCATTGACAATCGGGGCCAGCATCTTGCACGGTGGACACCAATCAGCGGTAAATTCGATCAGTACGGGCAGCGCCGCTTCCAGCACTTGCGTCCCAAAATTGGCTTCAGTGGCGGCAAAGGTCAGGTGATTCATACGGATGCTCCTTTCATTAACGAATGATTTGACATTCTGGCGGCGTCAGAAAATACGATAACAGCTCAAGCGCACTTGAGGTCAAGAGGCAAAATCCAATGGCCGAAATCAGCATCAATCAGGTGACACAGCAGACCGGGGTTCGCCCATCGGCCCTGCGCTATTACGAGGAAATTGGCCTGTTACGGCCAACACGGCGGCGCGGCGGGCGGCGGCAGTATGATGATAGTGTGTTGCAACGGCTGGCGCTGATTCAGACCGGACAGCAGGCCGGATTCACACTGGCGGAATTGGGATTGCTGCTCAACCGAGTTTTAGGCGCGGAGTCTGGCGGCGCAGATTGGCACGAACTGGTGGAGCGTAAACTCAAAGAAATGGAGGCTCGGTTGCGGCACATCGAGAGCATGAAACGCCTGCTGACCGATATTATGGATTGTGACGACGACAGTCTGGCGGAATGTATTGTGCTGCTCGGCCAGCAGCATTCGTTAATTCAGTCTTGAGGCGGTAATGGTCAAAAAATGGGTCTTTTTAGGAATACTGTTAATCAGTGGACTGGCGGCCTGTCAGCCACAGGCGAAGCCCACGCCACCCCTGGGCAAACCGGTTTATCAGCCCTTTGAGCATGGCTTTATGCTGCTGCGCGCCGAGGGGGATTGTGTCTACGTGTTTGGCCCGACGGCGAATGATCCTGATGGTAATATTTTTATCGCGCCGGACGCCCAAAAACCGTTTGCTTACTGTACAGCAGTTGGCACGGCGGTTGCGCCGCTGCCGCTCACACCGGCTCCCGGTTTATATCTGCCGACGGGGGCCATTGGCAACGTCTGGAACCGCTATGATCTCCAAAAGTCACTAGGATATGCCACCCAACCAGAGCAGGCTTATACCGAACCCGTGTACCTGGGGCCGACACCGGTTCCGTCTGGCAACGGCATTCCCTGGATGATGCCGCTGGCGATTCTGCCGGATGGTCGGGGGTTGTGGTGTGGGGTGCGTGCGGCCACCAATGGATCGTGTGAGGTGGATGCTGCCGAGTAGCAGCATTCGACAGCGCCGTCCTGAACGGTCAGCCGGTGTCACAGTCTTATTCAGCACATTTAGGGGGAGACATGAGAAAGTACGCTTTTGCGTGGATCTGTTTTGCCGGTTTAGTAACCTGTCTATCGGGCTGCTACCCGCCAGTGGCAAAACCGACGCCGCTGCCAGAAACGACAACCGCGACAGTTGGCAAGCCCAGCTACCAGCCGTTTGAACACGGTTTTATGCTCCTGAGCGGCAGCGGGGATTGTGTCTACGTTTTTGGCCCAACGGCGAACCATCCCGAAGGGAATATCATTATCGCCCCCAACGCCCCAAATACGTATACCTACTGCACCCCGGTTGGCGCGGCGGTCGCGCCGCTGTCCCTGACGCCACCACCGGATTTATACCTGCCCACCGGAGCGATTGGGATAGTTTGGAACCGATATGATCTTAAAAAATCATTGGGTTATGCGACGCATCCGGAGCAGGCTTACACCGCGCCGCCATACACTGGCCCAACGCCGATTACAACCACCAACGGCGGCCCCTGGTCGCTCCCGATGGCAACGCTGCCGGATGGTCGCACACTTTGGTGCGGGGTGCGCGCGGCGACTGCCGGAACGTGTTCCCTGAAAAATCCGGGGGAAGATTAACCGCACTCCTGCGTCAGTTCGACCCAATCCCAGCCGGTGAACTGTGCGCCAATGGCAAGGCGCAAAATGCCATCATCGCCCAAACTGTGCCAGACCGGCCCGCCACCGAACACCCGCAGCGTATTACAGACCGCGCCGCTGGCTGCGTTGATGGTGAGAATATTGCCCCCGGAACTAAGGAGCAGCAACACGGTATCGTACTGCGCCAGCGTCACCTGACCGGACACGTCCGGCAGTTCGGCTTGCCACTGCTGCAAGCCGTCGCGGTTGTAGGCGTGGATGGTACGGACACGATATATCGTGTCCGTACTGACTAAAAATAACTCTCCGCCACCATTCATCAACGCGCCGCTGGCTGCCCCGCCGGGGGGCGCATCCTCGCGCAGCAGCGACCACTGACCATCACCACCAATGCGCCATAAGCCACCGCGTGTATAGGCCAGCAGCGC
>DATALK010000092.1:0-3769 GCA_036261085.1 Phototrophicaceae bacterium
ACATGCGGCAGCCGTTCCAAATCTTCGGGCTGAACAGCCACCGTTGCAGGCAGATGTGCCGACTGAATGGCCGCCCGCACACAATCCAACACGTTCACTGGCTCCGGCTGCACCGGACGCAAATGTGCCAGACTTTCCTGGACGCTTTCCAGCGCTTCTACCGCGCATTGTTCAATTTTTTGCAGATTACGGGTCAGATAGGCATCCGTTTCCAGCACGACCTGACTTTTAGCCCGAATACCCTGAACGCGCACCGGGATCGTCCCAACTTTGTTATTCAGATGATGCAGCAGATTGGAAGCCACATCGCCCATCACGGCAAAAGTTTCCGCTGCTGCTCGCCGCTCCTGCGCAATTCGCAGCGCTTCCTGCCGCGCGGCATTCTGCAACGCCAGTGCCGCGTAATGCGCCAGACAGGTTAAAACTTTTTTATCCCACTCGGATTCAGCAAACCGGCCCGCCGCCGCGTTGGCGCTGTAGACGCTAAACGCCCCCAGCAAATCCCCATCCGGCCCAACCATTACGGGAACGACCAGCGCCCGCCGCCACCCCTGCGCGCGGGCTAAATCGGCGCGCCAAAACCGCGCATCGGTACTCACGTCATCCGTCATCACCGCCTCGCGGTTCAACACCGCCTGCCCCACAAAGCTGTGTTGCAGCGGCAACCGTTCGCCGTGCTGGTAGCCACCGCTGGCCGCTTCTAACCGGAGTTCGGTTCCTTGCAATGTCCAGAGCGCGCTGTCAGCGGCGTTTAACAGGTCACACGCCAGTGTCACTAGCCGCGCTAACATCTGCTGGCAGGGCTGGGTGAGTAGCCACCCGGCGGCCTCTTGCAGGGCATCCAGCAGCCGCACTTCTTGAATAGCGGTAACCGCTTGGGCCGCCAGCGCTTGCAGGAGATATTGATCGTCTTCGGTAAACGCGCCCACTTCCGGGCTTTCCAGATTCAAAACGCCTTCCAGCCGCCCACTGGCATTCAGCAGCGGCACCGCCAGTTCCGAGCGCATTTCCAGACCGGCAGCCAGCGGATAATAAATGCCCCGCCAATCACCGGCGCGCAAATCGGCAATCCGCACCGGCTGCTGCTGGCAGGCCACCCACCCCATGACACTGCTCGTGTCCAACGGCAGAATTTCGACATTGGGACGGGCCAGAGGTTCCCCGGCCAGCGCGCCCGTCACCAAAAACTGCCCGCTTTTGTCCAGCAGGCGAAAAATGCCGTAATGGGCGGCGGTGATTTCCAATGCCATTTGTAAAATCGCATCCAGGGTTTCTTCCAGCCGCAGCCGCGAGGAAATCAGCAGGCCAGCCCGCCGCAGGTGATGAATTTCTTCTTCCTGGCGCGTCAAACTGCGCTGCATGGCATTTAAATGATGGGTGTGGTAAATCGCCATCGCGGCCTGGTTACCAAAATTATCCAGCAGCAGCAGTTCCAACTGGCTGAAAGGATGCGCCGTGCGGCGATAAACATACAACGCACCGACAACCTGTTCCGCCACGATCAGCGGAAAACAGCCAAGCATCTGCGCCCCGGCGGCGACCCGCCCCGGATGAATCGTCAGATTGGTTTCCTCGTAGGACAGTACCCGGCGGCGCTGTGTGACCGCCCGCCGTCCTAATCCACCGGAACGGGGGACATCATTGAATACGGGGCGTTCCCAGGTTCCCGCCGAGACCCGCGAGGCCGGATCAAATTCGCCAGCCCCTTCATCGTAGGTGTAAATCACCGCCGCCGCATCCGGCACAACCTGGGTGGCACTTTCTACAATCTGGCAGAGGGTTGCTCCAATGCTGGCCGTGCGATCCGAGCCAATCCGGTTGATGGCCGCCCCGATCTGGTTGAGATTGGCGAGGGTCTGCAATAACCGGTCATCAACCTCCATATGTTTGTCCCCTGCGCTAAAAAGCGTTTGTGTCCCTAATCAAATTTTAACACGCGCCAGCCAGCCGCCGACATTACCCATTTGGATAACATTTGCGGCCCGTGTTTGTGGCTTGTGTCCAAAGATTACCCGGATGGGTAATAGGCTTGGCCCGGCCAAATTGCGTATCATGGCGCATAAGTTTGTGAAGCCATGAACAAATCGAGCCAACCACTTAAGACAGGGGGCAAACCATGCGAAAGATTGCGATCTACGGCAAAGGCGGCATCGGCAAATCTACGACGACACAGAACACCGTCGCGGGGCTGGTGGAAATGGGCCGGAAGGTAATGGTCATCGGCTGTGACCCGAAAGCGGACTCAACCCGCCTGCTGCTGGGCGGTCTGTCCCAGAAAACGGTGTTGGACACCCTGCGCACCGAAGGGGATGGTGTCGAACTGGAAGCCATCACCAAAGAAGGGTTCAAAGGCGTTGTCTGTGTGGAATCCGGCGGGCCGGAACCGGGTGTGGGCTGCGCGGGACGCGGCATCATCACCTCCATTAACATGCTGGAACAGTTGGGCGCTTACGAGGCGAACGGCGTTTTGGACTATGCCTTTTATGACGTGTTGGGTGATGTGGTGTGCGGCGGGTTCGCCATGCCCATCCGCGAAGGCAAAGCGGACGAGATTTACATCGTTGTATCGGGCGAAATGATGGCGATGTATGCCGCCAACAACATCTGCAAAGGGATTGTCAAGTTTGCGGAAGCGGGCGGCGTGCGCCTGGGCGGATTGATCTGTAACAGCCGCCGCGTGGACAACGAACGCGACATGATTGAAGCCTTCGCCGCCGCACTCGGCACGCAGATGATTCACTTCGTCCCCCGCGATAACATGGTGCAGCGCGCCGAAATCAACCGCAAAACTGTTATCGAATACGACCCGGCCCACTCCCAGGCCGACGAATACCGGATGCTGGCCCGGAAAATCGAAGCCAATAAAAAGCTGGTCATCCCGAAACCGCTGGCAATCGAAACGCTGGAAACGCTGCTGATTGATTACGGCATCGCCGCCTAGTCCGCCCTTCACCACATTCATAAGGAACATACGATGATTCTCATTCGAGCCATTATTCGGCCTGAAAAAGTGGACGCGGTGCTGACCGCACTCAAAGACGCCGGTTTCCCCGCCGTCACCAAAATTCCGGTGGTGGGACGCGGCAAGCAGCGCGGCATCAAAATCGGCGAGATCACCTACGACGAACTGCCCAAAGAAATGCTGATGATTGTCGTTAAAGACCAGGATCAGGACTACGTGATTAAGGCCATCCTGAAGACCGCCCGCACCGGCGAAAAAGGCGCCTTTGGCGATGGCAAGATTTTTGTCTCGCCAGTGGAGGCCATGTATACCATCAGTTCGGGCGTGAAGGAAACCGAAGAAACGCCCGAAGGAGTGACGGCATGAAAGAAGTGATGGCCGTCATCCGGGTTAAAAAGATGAACCAGACCAAACAGGCTTTGGCCGACGCGGGCATTTCCTCCGTCACCGGTAAAGATGTCCTCGGGCGCGGCGCCTCGCGCCAGCAGGAAGCCCTGCTCACTGGCGAAGAAGTCGCCCAAAGTCACAGCCCGCGTCTGATCGCCAAACGGCTGCTGACGGTGGTCGTGCCGGATAAGCTGGTCGCCAAAACGGTGAAGACCATTATCCGCGTCAACCAGACCGGCGAATCCGGCGATGGCAAAATCTGGGTGCTGCCGGTGCTGGAGGCCGTCCGCGTGCGTACCGGCGAAGTCGGCGACGCGGCCATTGACGAAATGTAGCCGGGAAATCAACCGGAAGAAGGAGACCGTGAGATGGTAGCAGACCACAGGGTTAACGATCAAACTGATGAATTGCCACTGGATC
>DATALK010000099.1:0-3691 GCA_036261085.1 Phototrophicaceae bacterium
TTAAATACTTCTACCATCTATAAAGATGTGTGGTATGATAATACGGTAAGGTCGCAAAAGTGATTCATTAACATTACATTAATTTCACTTGACCTATTTAGGGGGATTTTATGTACAGCCGCATCCGCGCTAAAATGCACCGCTTCGCTATTCCTCTCGTAGTAGCCTTCTTACTTTCAGCAATTTCATTTCAGGCCGTAACCGCTAACGAGGCCCCGGCGGTCACGCCCGATTTCGGTCAACTGCCGCTGTCGTTTGTGCCGAATGCCGGACAGACGGATGCGGCGGTTTTGTTCCAGGTGCGCAGCCTCGGCGGGACGCTGTTTTTTGCGCGCGATGAAGTTGTGCTGGCCGTGAGCCAGCCCGCTCCAGCTTCCGCTTCGATTTTCGACAAAACGGAACGGGAAAGCGCGCCGCCGCTGACACTGCGGCTGCGGTTTACGGGCGCGAATTCCGCGCCGGAGATGAGCGGCATCAATCCGCTAACCGGCCATGTCAATTTCTTCTATGGGAATGACCCAGCACGGTGGCAATCAAATGTGCCAACTTATGGCAGCGTGGTCTACCACCAACTGTATCCCGGCATTGATCTACGCTATGACGGCCAGGAAGGGCTACTGAAAGGCACGTTTGAGGTCGCTCCCGGTGCTGCCCCCGCCGTAATCGGCTGGCAGTACGACGGCGCGCAAAGCGTCACGATAGACACAGCAACGGGCGATTTACAAATCACGCTGCCGAACGGCAATGTACTGGCCGAACGTGCGCCAACCGCGTGGCAGGACATCAACGGCGCGCGCGTGCCGGTAGCCATCGCCTACACGCTGGGTGCAGATGGACGTATCGGCTTTACACTGGGCAATTACGACTCGGCCTACGCTTTGCAGCTTGACCCCACGCTGGAATACAGCACCTATCTCGGCGGGAGTGGGGCGGATTACGGAAAGACGGTCATCGGAGATATGGGTTATGGAATTTATGTTACGGGGAGCACGGAATCATCGGATTTCCCACTCTCTAATAACCCATTCCAGGGCAGTAATGCGGGGGGAAAGGATGTGTTTGTCGCCAAGATTAGTGCGGGCGGGACAGGTTTAGAATTTGCCACCTATATCGGTGGTTCGGGAACCGATGATGTTATGGACATGGGAGTTCCTGGCCTGGATCGTGATTGTATTTTTCTTGTTGGGCGCACAACCTCATCTGATTTCCCAGTAGTAAATTCCACCGGCTCCACTTTAAAAGGCCCTTCAGATGCTTTTGTGCTGGACCTCAATTTAGATGGATCAGGGTTAGCCTACTCTTCATATTTGGGGGGTAGTGGGAACGACTTCGCTGTAGGATTAACACCCGGCCAAACTTCTGACGTAACCATCACGGGTGTGACGGATTCAACCGATTTTCCCACTACACCAGAGGCCTTCCAACCGGCTTATGGCGGTGGACAGTGGGACATCTTTATGGTAGGAAGGTGGGAACCTGAAGACGGTCCTATGTTTTCTACCTATTTTGGCGGTTCAGGGCGGGATATCGTCACGGACATAGATTGGCGTGCAATTACCGGTTCGACTACTTCGCCAGATTTTCCGCTGGCAAACCCTACTGACGCTACCTACAGTCATCCAGGATGTGATACGGCCCAAAGCTCGTGTGAAGATGCCTTTGTCGCGGTAATAGAATTTGATGATGGTTCACCGAGTTTCTCAACTTATCTGGGCGGCAGCGGCCAGGAGGAGCGTGGATTGGGTGTAACCTCCTCGATGTATGTCACTGGTTATACTTCCTCGGCGGATTTCCCCACCCTAAATCCTTTTCAGGCCGTCATGCCTAATACCAATCGGACTGCTTTTGTAACCAAATTCAGCGGGGACATTAACTATAATTACCAGTTAGCCTATTCAACCTATCTGGGCGGCAGCGGCCAGGACATGGGCACGGATGTTGTGGTTAATACCAGTGGTAGTGTTTACGTTGCTGGGGTGACCAGTTCAGCTAATTTCCCCCTGGTTAATCCTCTCCAACCCGCCCTGGCCTCGACCCAGGATGCATTTATCAGCGAACTGAGTCCAGACGGTACCCAACTGCTGTTTTCAACTTATTTAGGTGGGAATGGCGATGAATATGCGGAGTTTTCTCCGAGCCTAACGTTGGATCCGTATAGTCGTACGGATCGGCTCCTGGTAACAGGTACGACTTATTCGACTGATTTCCCCACAGTCAACGCCTTGCAACCCACTCCGGGTGGTGGCGGCAGTTCGACTTATGCTAATGTTGATGCCTTTCTCGCTCTAATTGATCTGGGAACACACTTTGTCGTCAACACGATGGATGATCTCGACGATGGCGCCTGCACTGCTACCCATTGTTCCCTCCGAGAGGCGATCAAGGGCGCGAATGCCATTATTGGGTTGGACAAAATTCTCTTTAATCTCCCCGGCAGTGGGCCATATACCATCCAACCCACTTCCGCCTTGCCCGCTATCACAGACCAGGTGATTCTGGATGGTTCCACACAGCCAGCTTATGCCGGAAAACCCGTAGTCGAAATTAATGGCAGTCAGGCGGGCGTTGCCAATGGGCTATGGATTACTGGTACAGGTACTCACGTCTCAAACATAGTCATCAATGGTTTTAATGGCGCGGGTGTTTTATTCAGCGAAGGGAACACTAACCTCCTTTCGCACTGTTATATCGGCACGGATCTAACAGGCACAATCAAACGGGGCAATCAGATTGGGGTCAAGTTCCTCAATACCGCGAATAATAGCATTGGTGAGGGTATGCAGGGTGGCTGCCTGATTTCCGGTAACCTTGGAGATGGGGTGTATCTGGAAGGCTCTGGCACCACCAATAATGCGATTCACTACAACAGCATCGGTCTTTCGGCCACCGGGCAACTCCTGGGTAATGGGGGCAACGGCGTCAGGGTCAGCAGTACCGCTGGCAGTAATAAGATTCGAGATAACAAAATTGCCGGTAATGGCCTCAATGGCGTGGTGGTCGAGAGCGGTTCAACTAACCCCACCGGTGTTGAGATTGTTTCCAATTTCATCTATGGGAATGGGCTGCTGGGCATTGATCTGGGGGGCGATGGTGTCACCCTGAACGATACCGGCGATACGGACACGGGGCCGAATAACCGGCAGAACTATCCCATTATCAACAGCATTCAGACGACGGCTTCGACGATTGTGATCAATGGTTCCTTAAATTCGGCTCCGAACACGCGCTATATAGTGGATATTTTCTCCAGCACAAGCTGTGATGCCTCCGGTTATGGTGAGGGGGAGGTTTTTCTGCGGGGCATTGTCGTAGATACAGATGCTACCGGCATCGGAACCTTTAGTCAAACGCTGAATCAAACCGTTCCGGCTGGTACAGCGATTACAACATTAGCTTCGCAAAATATGGCCGGGCATACTTCGGAGTTTTCACCCTGCCGAGTGGTTTCCGATAGCACGGCGGGCGCGGTCTTTAACGTCAATACCACCAATGACGTTAACGATGGGCAGTGTACGACGACCCATTGCAGTCTGCGCGAAGCCATTACCGCCGCCAATGCCCGTTCCGGCGCGGATACCATCAATGGCAGTCAGGCGGGCGTTGCCAATGGGCTATGGATTACTGGTACAGGTACTCACGTCTCAAACATAGTCATCAATGGTTTTAATGGCGCGGGTGTTTTATTCAGCGA
>DATALK010000106.1:0-5607 GCA_036261085.1 Phototrophicaceae bacterium
AAGAGATAAATTTTGCATTAACCAGCCCCTTCCATGCGACTCTAAACACCCAATTCAGCCAGATGGCTTCAGCCTCTGGCGGCCAAGATATTTAACTTGGTAAGCGGGGATAGGGGTTACGGTTTGATGCAATTGCCTTACCCCATTCGCGGCCTCGCCGTCTTAATTCCCCTCTCCAGGTTATGGAGAGGGGCCAGGGGGTGAGGTCTTTATTCCGTCAGCAGCGCGTCAATTTCTTCGGCGGCCATGTCAAGCACTTCCTGCGCTGAACCCTCGCCGCGCAGGATGAGCTGCCCCGCATCGGTCAAAACTTCTTCAATCGAAGTCCAGGCCGGATGCGGCAGGCGCGCGCGGGCCGTGTTCAACTGTTCCAGGAAAATGCTGTAGTATGGGTGATTTTGGTAGTATTCAGTTTCCAGCAGCGCCGGTTTCACCGTCAGTTGGCCGGTTTCCGACATCTTGAGCTGGTATTCGTCCGACTGCGTAAAGCGCAGGAATTGGAGCGCGGCGGCGGCCCGGTTTTCGTCCTGCACAGAGTTGGCAAACACCACAATGTTTTCGCCACCCACCACCGAAATCGAACCACCGTCACCGGCTGGCATCAGCGCCGTTTGAATTTCGAAGTCAGGATATTGGGCTTCGGCAATCGGGAACATCCAGGGGCCGTCCAGGATTGCGCCGACTTTATTGGTGAAGTAGTTCGCACCGGAGTCAAAGCCGCTGCCGACCATGCCGTCAGAGAAGCACTTGCTGTCAACCATTTCTTTCAGGAATTCGTAAGCGGCGACGGTCTTTTCGCCGTTCAGGTAGCCGGTAGCGGTGGTCATGTCAGCGTCGGTGAGGTCGCCGCCAAAGCTCCAAATCCAGGGCAGAACCGCCCACCCGTAAGTGCCGCCATCGCTGAAGGCAAAGTATTCATCGCCTAACGCCTGCACCTTTTCACATTGGGCTTTCAGATCAGCCATCGTCTTGGGTGCTTCGGCAATGCCCGCCTGTTCATAAACATCCTGGCCGTACAGCCACACGCGGGTATTGGTGTCCAGCGGCAGGCCGTAGTAGCTGCCCTGATAGCCGTTGGTCGAGAGTGGGCCTGGGAACACTGCGTCGGCGTATTCCTGGAAATCCGGCATAACTTCATTCAGGTTTGCCAGCACGCCCAGGTCAGCAAATTCCGGCGACCAGATGATGTCCAACCGGGCCAAATCGGGGCCTTCTTCGCCAGCCAGCGCCGTCAGCATCGTCTGGCGGAATTCGTTGTAGGGGAACGGAACCGACTGCACCTTGATGCCGGGATTCGCGGCTTCAAACGACGGAATCAGAGTTTCCACCAGCATGGTATTTTCCGGCGAGGTTTCATTATAAGTGTGCCAGAACTTCAGGGTGATGGGGTCTTGGGCCTGAACTGCGGTGAAAGCCACCAGCAGCACAACGAGGGTCAGAATGAAGGTCAATTTACGAGACATGACGTTTGTAAGCTCCTTTTTATAGCCACTTTTCTGCATTTTATGGTCAGATTGCTGCACATCAGGCGCAGTTATTTTTTGCTTTGAGCTGGTAATACTCCCTCCTTCGGCACAACTTTGTTTACTCAGTAAATAAAGTCTGGGTAAATTTTTTACCCGACGGGTAGCGCTTTTAGTTCTGGCGTGTGGAAAATACGGCCCAGCACCAGGCTGGCCGCCCCCCGCGCCCAAATATCATCACTGACCGGTTCAATCCGCATGTCCACATCGTCAATAAGTTGGCCGAAAGTGTGCCGCCGGATGGCTTCGTGCATGGCCGGGAACAGAAAATCGCCCGCCCGCACCCCTTCGCCGCTGAGGATAATCAGCGATGGATTAAACAGGTTAATCAGATTGGCGATGCTCTGCCCGAAGACTCGCCCGGCGTCCGCAAAAATTTGAACCGCAACCGCGTCACCCTGCTGGGCCGCCGTTACCAGATCATCAAAGTGACTGACGGCTAACCCGTTCATGGTCGCGCGCCGCACCAGCCAGGGATCGGCTACATAGGTTTCCAGGCATCCGCGATTGCCGCAGTGGCACATAAAGCCGGTGGGATCAATCACCAGATGCCCGAATTCGCCCCCGCCACCCTGCGCGCCACGATACACCTGCCCGTGTGTCACCATGCCCAAACCGACGCCGCGCCCCGTTGTCACCACCAGAAAATCATCCACATGCTGGCCGGGGCCGTATAAACGTTCCACCAGAGTCAAGGTATTCACATCATTATCGAGGTAAACGGGATAATCCAGGCGTTCTTCCAGCAGACTTGCCAGCGGGACATCCCGCCAGCCGCTAAACGGCGACATCCGGCAGATACCCTTCGCCGAGTCAATCATCCCGGCTAACCCGATCCCCACCCCCAGAATCCGTCCGGGTTCAATCTGGGTTTGCTGAATGAGGGTATTAATCCCAATCGTGAGTTGATCGCAAACCAATTGGGGATCCGAAGTGAGTAACTCCAGGGTATGGCGCGTCACCACTTCGGCATTGAGATCGGTCAAAGCAAAAGTGGCTGAGGTCTCCGTCAGCTTGATGCCGACCACATACGCGCCATCGTCGTTAATCGCCAGCAGAATGGGCCGCCGACCACCCCGCGAATCACCCTCTTGTTTTTCAAAAATCAAGCCATCTTTGATGAGTTCATCGGTCAGGTGCGTCACCGCCGCCGGACTGAGCTGTGTCAGCCGGGCAATATCGGCGCGGGCAATCGTGCCGTTGGCCTTAATCACATTTAATATCGAAGAGCGGTTGAGCGCTTTTAATAGTTGTCGGCTTGCCATGCTTTATTCACTAAATAAAGTAAGTTAATGCAAATCTACAACCATTTCGGCTCCTTGTCAAATATTTCGTTTTATTACTTCTGGTGATCGCATAACAACCCGGCCTCACGGGCGGCGCGCATGACCACCGTCCCGGCCTGGAAGTCCGAATAATTTATGGATAGATCAGGGGGTTATTTTGGGAATTGCGGGCCAACTTTGCGGGTAGCGATACTGATCCGGGTTGAAAATCCAGAAATGAAAACCCGGACAGGACAAGTCCTGTCCCTACACTCCGTAAGGACGCCACTCGTGGCGTCCGCCCACCCTTTTCCAGATTCTCATTCTGTTTTGGTATATCCGCAAGATTGCCCGTAAAAAGGCGGTTTATCGGACAGCATAGGCTGGCCTGATAAATGCTATTGGGGTGCAGCCGTTTCCAGCGGTATTTGGACACAAAAATGGCTACCCTGGACGCTGGTTTCTTTCAGAACGAGCTGGCCTTTTATTAAGGTTGCCAGCGCCAGCGCCAATGGTAGACCTAACCCAGCGCCCGCCGTTGGTATCTGGGGACGTTCATCCCCCCGCCAAAAAGGTTCAAAAATATGGGATTTGTTTTCGTCTGAAATGCCGGAACCGCTGTCCTGAACGCTAATCAGCCACTCGCCGCCGGGTGTCCAGTCGGAGGTAATGCCAATCTGACCTTGCGCCGTATAAGCAACGGCATTCCATAATAACGCCTGCACAATCCGGCTCAGGATCGCCTCGTCGCCGACCAGGCTGGCGGGCACAGTTTCGGCGGTTGTTACCTGGAAGACCAGCCCTTTGGCTTCAGCCGCCGCGCGAACCTCGCCGCACCAGGCGGTTAAAGCAGCGCGCGGGGCAAAAGATTTTAAGGTTAAATTTAATTCACCCGCGTCAGCCTTAATATAGGTCACAAAATCATCCAGGATCGCTAACAACCGGCGGCTGTTCCGCTGCAAGCGGATGGCGGCCCGCGCTTGTTTGGAAGTCAACGGGTCGTATAACCCTTCGACCAGCATATCACTGGTCGAGATGAGCGTGTTCAAAGGGACACGCATATCGTGTCCCATCTTTCTCAGCAGCAGGATGATTTCGGATGATTCGGGCATGTTAATGGATTCCATCCACCGGCGGTAACGGCGCAAAACGCTGCACCGTTTCCAACAGTTGCGCGTTCGAAACCGGCTTGCTCAGAATCAGATCAACCCGCGCGGCATCGGCCTTACCCTGTAACAATTCGGGATGCCCGGTGACCACCACAATTTTGGTATCTTTCAGCGGTTGATAACCCCGAACCATATTGATGACCACCGCGCCGGAATGCCCGGCCAGATTGAGATCAAGCAGGACAACATTCGGTCTAAGCCGCGTCACCAGCGTAATGGCGTCCGTCGCTTTGGCGGTAGATGTTACCGAATAATGATAGGTTTCAAGCAGATCTGTGTATGTTTCCACCAGATCATCATCATCTTCGACGATGAGAACTCTTTGCATAGTATTGACCTTTCCCCCTTGTTCCAATGAGCCTCAAACAACAACGATATCAGCTTATTGAGTACCCAACATTTCTGATTATGCCACTAACCGCCGACAATTGCTTCCAGTTCGCGGACAAACGAGGTGGCGTCAATCGGCTTCGCAAAGTAGGCGCTAAAACCGGCGCTGATCGCTTGTTCCGCCAGTTCCGGTGTGTGGAAAGCGGTGATCGCAACACAGGGAACCCGTGATAAAGTGGGATGGGCGCGCAGGAATTTCAGAACACCCCAGCCATCCACACCCGGTAACGCCAAATCCAGGATGATCAGCGTTGGCGCCATACCTTGAAGCAGTTGGAGGGCTTCTTCGCCGCTTTTAGCCCCAACCGAATGAATGCCGTAATAACTGAGCAGCCCTTGAACCAGCTCCATGCTGTCGGCTTCATCCTCGACCACTAACACATTCCAATTTTTAATCGTCACGATGCTATCTCCTTGTTTTCATCAACAGGCTTGACCGCTGCTGCCTCATCAGTTGGTTTAACCGGTGTTACTTCCTCAACCGGTTTGACCGCTGCCGTCTCATCACTAGCTTTAACCAGTGCGGTTTCCTCAACTGGCTTGACCGTTGTAACCGCATCAGTTGGCTTAACCGGTGTGACTTCCTCAACCGGTTTGACCAGGGCGGTGCGAATATCGTCGAGCAGGGTACGAATATTAACTGGTTTTGTTAAATAGCCATCAAAACCAGCATCCAACGCGCGTTCCTTGTCCCCAGCAATCGCATGGGCTGACAACGCCAGCACCGGGACCGCCGCCAGTTCCGGCTTGCTCTTGATGCGGGTCCGTAACTCCCAGCCATTGATTAAAGGCATGGAAAGATCCGTCACGATCAAGTTGGGGGAAAAGCCTTCGAGTACATCCAGGGCTTCTTTGCCGTTCAGGGCCGTTTTGACTTCGGCGCCTCGGTATTCCAATGTCTCCGCAACTACTTCCAGATTATCCGGTTCATCATCCACAACCATGACCCGCCAGGTTGAAGTATCATTCCAATCAATCATGTTAATCTCCCTTACGCTGTCACGGGTTCCAGAAGCGCCGTCTCCGCCGTTTCCGAAAGATTGACCGGTAGCACCACCGTGAAGATACTGCCACTCCCCAGGGTACTCTTGACACTAATCTTGCCGCTCATCATGCGAACCAGGTTGCGCGTAATCGCCAGACCCAGGCCACTCCCTTTGTATGCTCTGGAATAGCTGCCATCCAACTGCCGGAATTCCTCGAAAATGATATTGACGGCATGGGGTGGAATGCCAATCCCGGTGTCAGCGACTTCCAAAC
>DATALK010000111.1:0-15005 GCA_036261085.1 Phototrophicaceae bacterium
TGGAAGTGGTGGCCCAAGTCCCCAACGAGCGCGGTTTAGGAGTTTTCTACTGGGAACCGGATTGGATTGCGGTGGACGGGGCGGGCTGGAAAACGGGGGAGGGGAATGCCTGGGAAAATCAGGCGATGTTTAGTTTTAATGGCGAAGCCCTCCCGTCGCTGAATGTTTTTAATCTCGTCAAATCGGGCAGCGTGGCGCTTCCGGCCACCCTCTCCGAAACGTATCCGTCAGAAATTGAAGTCTCTCTGGGCGAAATGCCGTCCCTGCCAGCAACGGTCAAAGGGGCGTATAGCGACGATTCGATCCGCGAAGTCCCGGTAACGTGGGCGGAACTGGACCCGGCAGCATTCGCTCAAGGGGGCGAAGTCACGGTTTATGGAACGGTAAACGGCACGGAGTTAAAGGCCAGCGCCAGCATTACCGTGTCCAGCTATAAAAATTATGCGCAGAATCCGGGATTTGAAACGGGTGATTTTGCCCCTTGGACAGTTGAGGGGGCGGTGACAGCGGTTGATATTAGTAAGGAAGCCTCCAACGTCCACACGGGGGATTATGCGCTCCATTATTGGCTGGGGGAGCCGTTTAGCTTTACTCTGTCGCAGACGGTGACGAATTTGCCGGATGGCACTTATACCTTGAGCGCCTGGACACATGGCGGCGGTGGCGAAAAAATCTTGCAGCTCTTTGTGAGCGACTACGGTGGAGAACCTTTAACGGCGGAGATTGTTAATACCGAATGGCTGGTCTGGTCAACCCCGACCATTTCAGCGTTCACCGTTACCGGCGGGCAATGTACCATCGGCCTGCGGGTCACTTCACCGGGTGGCAGCTGGGCCTTCCTGGACGATGTAGCCCTCGTCAAGATTGATTAATTTCCCTATAGGTGCTGGTGGTCATTTGACCACCGGCACTTTTGCGCCTGGTTACAAGCAGCTGTCGTTTTGCCTTCCCCTCCGCAAACGTACCGGTGTTTTTGCCCACTTTTCCAGCATTTTGGCCGACTACCCATCAAATACTTGCAAAAAAACAATATTTGCCATACTCTAAATGTATATACAGGTGTGTACAGCGTTCAGCTGCTTTAAAGAAGATTGTGATTATTTTATGGACATCGTCAATGATGTTATTATCTCTCATAATAGTGTTATATCACTCCATATCCAGCTTCATAATCAACTCAGACAGCTCATTCTGTCAGGGCGCTGGCCTCATGGCACTCATATTCCCTCGGAAAGCCAATTTGCCAATCATTTAAAGGTGAGCCGAACCACCGTGCGTTTGGCGCTGCAACAGGCCGAACTGGAAGGGTTAATTGAGCGCATTCCAGGGCGGGGAACGTTTGTGGCATATCAGGACAGCACCGACCACAAACATCGTTTGATCGCGTTTGTCACGCGCGGTTTTGACGCCGAAAACACGCTGATGTTGTTACATGGCGCGGAGAGTGAAGCCAAAGCGCGGGGTTATGAGATTATTTTCAGCCATCCCCAAAGTTATGCCGAGGAAATTGATACCCTTCAGCGGCTACGGGGCGCAAATGTGGCGGGTGTCTTAATCTGGCCTCATGCTCATGCCTCCAAACCCCAACAGCAAAATGCGGTTTATTACCAACAGGTTGGCCTGCCCATTGTCTTAATGGATCGCCTGATTTACGGCGGCGGTTATGATTGTATCACTAGTGATAACTACGGCGGCGCGCAGATGTTAACGCGCCACCTGATTGAGCAGGGCCACCAGCATGTGGTTTTTTTGAGCCATCATGAAACCGAATTGATTTCGGTCATCGAACGGTATCAAGGCTACAGCGATACCGTGCAAGCCGCCGGATTAACGCCAGCGGCGATGTGGTTGATTGGTGAACCCGGCCATGAAACCAGTGTGAGTGATATGCTCCGCGCTTCGATTGATCTCAACAGCCTGGAACTGCAACAGATCAAGCGCTGTATGGAAACAGCGCAGCCTCGGCCAACCGCGATTTTTGCCTTAAATGACTATGTGGCTATTCTGGCAGCCCGCGCGATGAAACTGCTCAATCTCCAGGTTCCGTGCGATGTCTCGATTGTCGGCTTTGACGATACCGAACTGGCATCCCAGCTTGAAATTCCTTTGACAACCGTTGCTCAGGATTCATTTGCCATTGGCAATGGTGCCGCGCGGCGTTTGATTAATCGTCTGGAAGGTTATAACGGGCCAGTCGAACGTGAAATTATCCCGACTCAGCTTCGAATCCGAAGCTCAACCGCTGTCCCCTCGAAAAAGGAGGTGAGGGTTATCGAATAACTCCGGTAAGTATTTGTCTTGTATAAAGAAAGCTAAGTTTAGGAGAAAAAGAAACATGTCTGCTGATTTTAAACGTTTCAGCCTCATTCTGGCGCTGCTGCTGCTGTTTACGGTTATGGCTGTGAACGTCGCTGCCCAGGATGAAGTTGCCCGCGAAGATACCGTGATTTTTGACATTGACGACTCGGCGGTTCCCAACCCCACCAACTTCAATTATTTAGTCCCCGGTGTCAACCGGAATCAGGGTGCGCATCAGGCGATGTGGGAACCCTTATTCGTCCTGAATTATGAAACCGGCGAAATTCAACCCTGGCAGGGCCTCAGTTTTACGCCCAATGAAACCCAGGACGTGTGGACGCTGAAACTGCGTGAAGGCATCAAATGGTCGGACGGCGTTCCCTTCACGGCTGATGATGTGGTCTTTACACTGCAAACGCTGCTGGATGACACCACCGCGACCCTGACCAACGCCGCCAACATGCAGCAGTGGGTTGACAGTGTTAAGAAAATTGACGATCTGACGGTTGAGTTTGATCTGAAAGCCTCCAATCCGCGCTTCCAGTTGGACTACTTCTCGGTTCGTATTTGGGGCAGTCTGGTGATTCTGCCGAAACACGTCTGGGAAGGCCAGGACCCCTTTACTTTCACTTTCTACGATGCCGAAAAAGGCTGGCCGATTGGCACTGGTCCCTATAAACTGAACAGCGCGAATCCGACCCAATTTGTTTGGGATCGTGACGACAATTGGTGGGGTGCGGCGGCGGGTTTCCATGCCCTGCCCGAACCCAAACGTTTGGTCTGGCAGATTACGGGTTCCGAAGAAAATAAAGCGCTGCTTATGTCCAACCACGAGCTGGACAGCGCCATGAATATCACCCTGGGCGCGTTTGAGGCGATCCAGGCGCGCAATCCCAATGCCATTGGCTGGTACAGCGAACTGCCGTATTCCTGGGCCGATCCGTGCCCGCGCCAACTGTCGTTTAATACGGAAACCGCCCCCTGGAACGACGCCAATCTGCGTAAGGCCGTCAGTCTGATTGTTGATCGCAATCAGATTATCGAAGTGGCCTATGAAGGCACGACCACCGCTTCCAAGACCATGTTTGTGCAATACGGCGGTATGGAAACCTACATTAATGCTATCGTCGAAGCCGGGATGGGCGTGAGTCCCACCAGTGATGTGCCTGCGGGTCAGGCGCTGATTGAAGCCGCCGGTTACACCAAAAACGCCGATGGCCTGTACGAAAAAGACGGCCAGGTGCTGACCGCCGATTTTATCGTGGATAACGGCACAGCCGAATACACCCGCACGGTCAATGTCGTGGTGGAACAACTGCGCAATGCGGGTATTGACGCCACCGCGCACCCGCTGACCGGCGCGACCAACGGCGACAATATGGCGAATGGCACATTTGATGCTTCCTACAACTGGGACACCTGCGGTTCCGTCAATGAACCCTGGGTCTCCATGAATACGCTCAACACCCATTTCTATGTCCCTATTGGCGAACGGGCCTCGGCGAACTACATTCGCTGGAACACCGACGGCGCGAAAGCCTACAGTGCCGTTGTGGATCAAATCGGCACGCTGCCGCTGGGTGATCCGCAGATTGTTGATCTGGTGGTTGAAGCCTACAAATATATCTATGATGAAACACCGGTGATCCCGCTCGTGCAGGCGGCCAAGCTGGTTCCGTTTGACACTACTTACTGGGTCGGCTGGCCGACGGCTGAAGACAATTACAACCATCCGGCCACCTGGTGGAACAGCACCCATCAGATCATCCTCAACTTAAAGAAGGCTGGCAGTTAGTCGCTCAACAAGATTGCCTTGACGGACGGTAGGGGCGGCCCAACGTGGCCGCCCCTACCGTCAGACTCAGCTTGTTAAGATACAGGTCAGTCCGAAAATGAGGTGGGGCCGGTCTCCACCTCATTTTTCACCAAGAAGGTTAAAAGTGAGGTTCTTATGGGTGGTATCACCTTAAAATATTTCTTGCGGCGATTAGCCATCTTTTTTTTGACCATCTGGATTGCGGCCACCGTGATCTGGATTATTCCCCGGGCCGCACCGGGCGACCCCATTTCGGCAATGGTCAATCGCATGGTGCGCAGTGCGGGATATGTCGAAAACTCCGACATCATTATCGAAGGTTGGAAAGAACGGTTTGGGCTGAATGACCCCCTGCCCGTGCAGTATCTCCGGTATATGAGCAATCTGATCCGCCTGGACTTTGGCTACTCGTTAGCCTATTTCCCAACAACGGTTAGTGAAATTATTGGGATGGCGCTCCCCTGGACGTTGGGCTTGCTTCTGATCGCTGTCACCATCACCTTTGTCCTCGGCAACTTTTTAGGGGCGCTGATGGTCTGGCGCGGTACGCCGCGCCTGATTCGATACCTCATTCCGGTGGGAATGCTTTTTACCTCGGTTCCGTCCATTCTGGCAGCAATTTTTTTGCTGTATATTTTTGCCTTCCTGCTGAATTGGTTCCCCATGAACGGCGCTTATGATATTGGGCTGAAACCCGGCTTGAACGCCAAATTTATTGTCAGTGTCATTCAACATGGCACGCTGCCCGCGCTTTCGATTGTCCTGGTCAGTTTTGGTTACTGGGCGCTGGGGATGCGCGGCATGATGATTACGGTTGAGGGTGAAGATTATATGCAGTTGGCGCGTGCCAAAGGGCTGCATCCGTTTTATGTTCTCTACCGGTATATGGTGCGGAATGCCATTCTGCCGCAGATTACCGCTTTTGCCATCACGCTGGGGACACTGGTCAGCGGTCAAATCCTGGTTGAATATATCTTTGCCTACCAGGGGATGGGAACGATTATTTATAACGCCATCACCACGCAGGATTTCCCCGTCATTCAGGGAACGTCGTTTATCCTGATTGTGATGACGGCGCTGGCGGTCTTTATCATTGACCTGATCTACCCGCTGATTGACCCCCGTATTTCTTATGAAAGAAGCTGACGATGGCAATCATCAATACCAATGAAAAACCCGGGGTGCCAGCGCCTCCCGGAATGCGGCGGGCAGCCAAACACATGGGCCGCTTTAACCAGTGGGATACCCCCTGGCTTAATAATAAACTGCTGTTAGGGGCCGGGATTATCAGCCTGATTCTGCTCCTGGGCCTTCTGGGGCGGTTATTCTGGAATACCGAACTGGCGCTGACCGCCAGTTCGCCGCTGAATCTGCCGCCGGTGGGGTTGGTCAACAGTCGCGGCCAGGTTGGCACCTGGGAACACCCCTTAGGCACGGAAAACAGCGGGCGCGATATGCTGGCCTTGATTATCGTGGGCGCGCCGAACTCCTTTCTGGTGGGGGTTATCGCCGCCAGTGTCGGGATGTCCGTTGGGATTATCCTGGGGTTTTCGGCGGGTTTTATCGGCGGGCGCGTTGATGATGTGATTCGCCTGCTCTCGGATGTGACCGTCACCATTCCGGCGTTGATGGTGCTCATTGTCATTCAATCGCTGCTTAAGCAAGTTGATCTGACCACGATGGCGTTGCTGATTGCCGCCTTTGCCTGGCCGTCGCCCACCCGGTTAATCCGCGCGCAGGTGCTGAGTATGCGGGAAAGCGGCTACGTTCAAATGGCAAAACTGTCCGGGTCTTCCACTTTTTCCATCATGTTCCGGGAGATCATGCCCAATCTGCTGCCATATCTGTTTGCCAGTTTTATCGGTAATGCCACCGGCGCGATCCTTACCGCTGTTGGCCTGGAAACGCTGGGGCTTGGCCCGCAGCGCATCCCAACTTTGGGCGGAACCATCTACTACGCCATCAGTTCGGCGGCTTTGCTGCGGAATATGTGGTGGTGGTGGGGCCTGCCAACCCTCCTGCTGGCGCTGATGTTCATCGGTCTGCTGCTGATTAACCTCGGCTTCGATGAAATCGCCAACCCCCGTCTACGCCGGTCATCGCAGTCCTAAGGAGCGGCCAACAAATGAACGAACGTGAACATCCTGTCCTGAAAGTCAATGACCTGCGCGTCTACTATGAGACCCCCAAAGGGGATGTCCTGGCAGTGGATGGCATTAACTTTGACCTCTATGAAGGGGAAACGCTGGGACTGGTGGGGGAATCCGGCTGCGGCAAATCTACGGCGGCGATGGGGATTCTCCAATTGGTCGTGCCGCCGGGCCGGATTGCGGGCGGCGAAGTGCTGCTGGAAGGGCGCGACCTGTTAGGTTTGGCTCCGCAAGCGCTCCGGGCGGTTCGCTGGACGAAGCTGGCCTTAATCCCGCAGGGCGCGATGAACTCGCTGAACCCGACCATGAAGGTCAGCGATCAGATCAAAGATGTCATTGTGGCCCACGAGGAAAAACAAGCCGCCAGCCAGATTAAATCTCGGATTCTGGAACTGCTGGCGATGGTGGGCCTGCCAAACCGCATTTACGACATGTACCCCCACGAGTTAAGCGGGGGGATGAAACAGCGGGTGTGTATTGCGATGGCAATCGCCCTGAATCCCACCATCATTATTGCGGATGAAGCCACCAGCGCGCTGGATGTCGTTGTGCAGCGGGTGGTGGCCCAAACGCTGCTTAAAGTTAAAGCGGCTTTGGGCGTCTCCATGATTATGATCGGCCATGACATGGGGTTAATGGCGCAGATGGTGGATCGCATTGCGGTCATGTACGCGGGCAAAATTGTGGAGATTGCCCCCGTCCAGGAAATTTTTGCGGAACCCAAACACCCTTACTCCCAACTGTTAATTGAGTCCGTGCCGACGCTGCGGGAACGTAAACCGCTCAAAATCACTGAAGGGTTAACCCACGATCCCCGCAACCCGCCACCCGGCTGTATTTTCCAGTTGCGCTGTCCGTTTGTGATGGCGGCCTGCCGGGTCACGCCGCCGCCGATGCAGGCCGTTAAACCCAAACAGTTAGTCGCCTGCCACCTGTACCAGAAGAGCGAAGATGGGAGTTTTATCAATGTCGCAAATGCTGCTGGAAATCCGTAACGCCACCAAAGTTTATAAACAGCGGGGAACGGGTGGGGACAAAAAAGAGGTGGTGGCGCTCCAGGATTTTAACCTCAGTATCCCGGTCAAGCCTGCTTCGATTATCACCATTGCCGGTGAAAGCGGCAGCGGCAAAACCACTCTCGCGCAGGTGGTGCTGGGTTTTACCCACCTGACTTCTGGCGAGATTATTTTTAACGGCCAGGATATGTCAACGGCGGACGCCGGGCAGATGAAAAATTACCGCCGTCAGGTTCAGGCTATTTTCCAGGACCCCTTTGGCGTCTTTAATCCCTTTTACCGGGTCGAACATGTTTTTAATCTGATCATCAATAATTTTGGTTTAGGTGAGAGTCGAGCCGCGAAACGTGAACTCATCGAACGTTCGTTGAATATTGTGGGTTTACGTGGTGAAGACGTCCTCCGAAAATATCCCCATCAACTCAGCGGCGGCCAGCGCCAGCGGATTATGATGGCGCGCGCCTATATGATTAATCCCCGATTGATTGTGGCCGACGAACCCGTTTCAATGGTGGACGCCTCCCTGCGCGCTTCGATCTTAGATGTGATGATCCGGCTGAAGGAGGAAATCGGCATTTCCTTCCTGTATATCACGCATGACCTCAGCACGGCCTACCAGATTGGCGATCAGATTTATATTCTCTATCAAGGCACCATCGCGGAAAAGGGCCATACGGTAGATGTGATTGACCGCCCGCACCATCCCTATGTCCAACTGCTGGTTGATTCCGTGCCGGTTCCCGATCCTAATATCAAATGGAACGGCGAAATTTCGCTGCCAGCGGAAGAAGAAATGCGGAGTTCGGTTCACAGCGGGTGTCGTTTTTACCCGCGCTGTTCCCAACATCTGGAACGCTGTCTGAAAGCCCAACCGCCGCTGTACCCGGTAGATACCCGCCAGCACGAAGTCTCTTGTTACCTCTATACCACCGAAATGACCGAGGTGAAACCGTCTTAAATTCAGTTAAAAACCTCATTTGGCAGCATCCGTGTATTTTTCGCTCAGCTTGGAAGGAGTAATCGAACCTTGTCTCACCAACTTCGTTGGACATCCCAAAAGATCGCCCAACGTCTGACCTTAATTGAACCCCTGGTCTACCGCCAGCAAAATCCATTGCCTGCTTTCCGTTACAAGACTCTTGCCAGTCCCCAGGAAATGCCCCCCATCGGCGCTGACGTGGATGACAGCGCGTGGGAAATGATTCCACCGAAAAGTTACTGGGGCACCTGGTGGACGGATTTTATTATGCGGACGCAGTTCCAGGTTCCGCCGACCTGGGAAGCCGGTCAGCCGGTAGCGCTGTCTCTGCCCTTAGGTGAATCCGGTGACTTCAGCCACCCCGAAGTTTTAGCTTATATTGACGGTACGCCGTATGCTTCGGCAGATCGTCACCATCACGAAATCCTGATTCCGGCGCAGTACTGTGACGGCCAACCGCACCGGTTGGCGCTGCACGGCTGGACGGGGTTGGGCGGTTTTGAAACCGGCGATCTGGATACCAAACTCTACATGCGGGAATGTGCCGTCGTCCAACTGGATCTGCCGACTCGTGAATTCGTCGCTGCCGCGCGTATCGCTTTGGATGTCGCCCAACATCTGGACGAAAATGACCCGATTAAGGGCCGGTTGTATAACGCGCTGGATGCCGCCTTTAAGGTGCTGGATACCCGCGATCCGTTGGGGACTCCGGCCTTTTACCAGAGCGTTCCAGCAGCGCTGGCAACCTTGAAAACTGTGGTTGCTGCCGCTGGTGAACCGCTGGATGTGGACATTATTGGTGTCGGTCATGCGCATATTGATGTCGCCTGGTTGTGGACATTGGGGCAGACCGTCCATAAATCCGGGCGCACCTTCAGCAATGTGCTGCGGCTGATGGAACAGTTCCCCGACTATAAATTCTCGCAGAGTCAGGCGCAGCTCTACCAATATACGGAGAGAAATTATCCTGACATCTTCGCGCAGATCAAACAGCGGGTGGCGGAAGGCCGTTGGGAGCCGATGGGCGGAACCTGGGTTGAGCCGGACTGTAATGCTACCGGAGCCGAAGCGCTGGTGCGACAGTTCTTGTTAGGGCGCGGTTACTTCCGCCGCCACTTTGGTGACGTGGATACGCCGGTTTTGTGGCTGCCAGATACTTTCGGTTACAGTTGGGCGCTGCCGCAGCTTATCAAACAGGCGGGGATGAAATACTTCATCACCCACAAGATGAGCTGGAACCAGTATAACCAGATGCCGAACCAGATTTTGTGGTGGCAGGGGTTGGACGGCACGCGCGTTTTGACGCACTTTTTAACCACGCCGTCCGGTTCGGAATATTTACCCTATTCCACCACCTATAACGGCATGATCTCCGCCGCCGAAATTTTGGGGACGTGGAAGAATTTCCGCCAGAAAGAAACCCATAACGAACTTATCACCGCTTATGGTTATGGGGATGGCGGCGGTGGGCCAACCCGCGAGATGCTGGAAAATGTTGACCAGCTGCGGCAGCATCCGGGCGCGCCGCGCGTGCGTCCCGGCACCATTCGGGAATTTATGGAACGAATTGAAACCGAAATCGCCGCTGATCTGCCGGTTTGGAACGGTGAGTTCTACCTGGAATACCATCGCGGCACGTACACCAGCCAGGGCCGCAACAAACGTGCCAACCGCAAGAGCGAATTGCTCCTGCATGATGCCGAATTTCTGGCGGCGTGGGCGGCGCTGGCTACAGGCGCACCTTATCCCCATGACGCCGTCACTCAAGCCTGGGAACTGATCTGCCTGAACCAGTTCCACGACATTCTGCCGGGGTCTTCGGTGGGGCCGGTGTATGCCGACAGCGCCAAAGACTACGAAACCATCCGGCAGTTGGGCGAGCAGGTACGGACGGAAGCCCTCGACGCGCTGGCGCAAACGCTCCCCGCCAATACCACCATCGTCGCGGCCAACACCCTCTCGTTCGGCGGGACGCGCGTGGGCCTGCTGGCCGAAAACCTGAAGGCGGGGACGCAGTTCATTGATGCTCAAGGGCGAACGCTGCGGACACAACTTGTCAGCGGCGGCACGCTGGTCGAAGTGCCTGAGCTTCAGCCTTACAGCCTGACCGCACTGCGAGAAGGCAGCGGTCAAAGTGCGGGGACGACCACGAGCCTGATTTCCGCGACGCAGGATGAGGAGCGGATCATCCTCGAAAATGCGCTGCTGCGGGTGGAAATCAACGCGGCGGGGGATGTCAGCCGTATCTGGGACAAACAGGTTGAACGCGAAGTGCTGCCGCCGGATACCATTGGCAACACCTTACTGGCTTTTGAAGATCGTCCCATGAACTTTGACGCCTGGGACATTGACATTTTCTACGAAGACCGCACCGAAAAGGTTGGCGGCGTGGAAAAAATCACCATCACCGAAACCGGGCCGGTGCGTGTGGCGGTTGAAATCCAGCGCCGCTACCGCAGCAGCCGGATTGATCAGACGATTTACCTGTACCGTGACAGCCGCCGGATTGATTTTGACACGCGGATTGATTGGCATGAGCAGCACATTCTGCTGAAAGCCGCGTTTCCGGTTAACGTCATGAGTCCCACCGCCACCTTTGATGTGCAGTGGGGGAACGTGCAGCGGCCCACGCACAAAAACACGCCCTGGGACATGGCACGGTTTGAAACCTGCGCCCATAAATGGGCGGACATCAGCGAAGGCAATTACGGCGTGGCGCTGCTAAACGATTGCAAATATGGTTACGATGTTCATGATAACGTGCTGCGGCTGTCGCTGGTCAAGAGTGCCACCAACCCCGATCCGCAGGCCGACCAGGGTGAACACCTGATGACCTACAGCCTGCTGCCGCATCCGGGCGACTGGCGGGAAGGCGTGGTTGAGGCCGCCTATGATTTGAACGTGCCGCTGCTGTTGCGACGGATTCAGGGACACCCATCGGGTGCTGGTGATGTCCGTTCGCTGATCGCGGTAGATGCGCCGAACGTGATTATCGAGACGGTGAAACTGGCCGAAGATGGCAATGGCCTCATCGTGCGGCTGTACGAAAACGAGCGCAACCGGGGCAAAATCACCCTCACCGCTGGCTTTGCGATAGCGGAAGCCTATCACTGCAATCTGTTAGAAGAAAATGAGCAGGCACTCGCTGTCCAGGATAACCAGCTTCAACTGGAGATTTCACCCTATCAGATTATCACCCTGCGGCTGCTCCAACGGGCGTAACCAACCGCATTTGTAAATAAACGGTGGACGCCTTTTGTTTGAGCGGTGAAATCTATGCCTGCTCACAAAAGGCGTCGGCGTTTATAAGTTCAACCTGGCCTTTGTGTTTAGATCAAAGGGCAGCGGCGTGTGTTTCCTGATCGTTGATCTGCTGTTCTTGATAATTTTTCTGCCGGTTATTCTTCCCAATGTCCGTATTCTTCGGCTAAGTCTGACAGCAGTTCCAGTTTCCAGGGTTCAACGCGCGGCGCCACCGAGCAGGCGGTACTGAGGATATAGCCGCCACCAGGTTTGCCGCTTGCCAGCGCACTTCGGGCGCGGTCAATGACCTGCTGGCGCGTGTCAGTCAGCAAGGCCACCGCGTTTAAGTTCCCTTTGATAAATAACTGCTGCCCAATCCGGGCTTTGGCGTCGGCCAGTTCGGTGTCGCCCAGCGGCGGCGGGTCGAGGGTATCAACGCCATCCGTATGGGAAGCGGCCAGCAGTTCCAGCCGGTCTCCGAGTTTGCCGCAGGTGTGGGTGTAAACCGGCAGCGCCGGGAATTCGGCGTGCAGGGCATCCACGACTTTACGTTCATAAGGCAGGACAAACTGGGCATACATCTGGGGGGAAATAAACCCCGCTCCGGCAAAGGCCGATGAAATTAAAACTGCGTCCACGCCGCGCTGGGCCTGCGCGCGTCCCCAAACCAGGGCGGCGTCCGCTAACCGGTCAAGGATCGCCGCCGCTTTACCGGCATCCAACACCAGCGCCAGCATGGCTTCCTGATAACCGAACAATTCCAGAAAATGGGTAAACGGGGAAAAAACTTCGCCGTGAATGGATATAGTGGCGCCGACAGCCGCCCGCACCTGGTCAATGGTGTGGTAAAAGTATTCCGGCACAGCGGTTAACAGCCCCGGTGTTTTGCCTGATAGGTAAGGGGTGTGATAGACCCCCCAGGTATACTGCGGCCACTCGTCCAGCCGGTCAAAGTCGGTTTCAGGATCAAAGGCCATAAAATCGGGGTAGGGCGGTTGGCCGGCGGCTTCGTACTGCGCGTTATCATCAGGCGGAATCAGCGTGCGTCCGCCAGCTTTCCAGGTGATGATTTCGCTGCCGCCAGCCTGTTTTTCAATGGAAGCCACTGTTTCCAGCCAGTTTGGATCCCGGCCAGGAATATTGATGAGGATGCCATCAAAGCGGTAACGTTCGCGCAGGGTCAGCAGCGCATCAGCAAAGGCATCGCTGGTAAACCAGATTTCATGCGGTTGCCAGCGATCCGCCAGATTCAGAAAATAGTGTCCTAGCGAGAGCTGGCACATGACCGGCACACGATCAACTGGTTGGTGCGACATGGCCCGCGCCATGCGCGCTTTGCTGTTCAGCACGATTTTTACCCCTTTAACGCGCCCGCCGTTAGCCCTTTAATAAATTGCGAGGACATCAGCAGATACGTTACTAAAACCGGCACGGCGGCCATGGACAGTGCACTGAGCGCGCGCGTCCAGTCCGTTTGATATTGGCCGAATAACAAGGTGACACCAAGGGTGACGGTGCGGGCTTCCTGATTGCGGATAAATATCAACGGGAACCACAAATCGTTCCAGATGGGGATGATATTAAAAATTGTGACCGTTGCCAGCGCCGGGCGAATCAGCGGCAAAATCACGGCGTAATAAATGCGCCATTCGGTTCCGCCATCAATGCGGGCGGCCTCAATCAGTTCGATGGGAACCGACTTAACAAAGCTGGTCAGCACAAAAGTCGCAATTGGCATTCCCATCGCCGTATAAATCAAAATTAGCCCGACCAGACTATCACTTAACCCCAGCTGCTGGATGATTTGTAATAGATTGATCGTGCCCAGGCGAATCGGAATCATCAGCCCGGCAATAAAATAGATATACAGCAGACTGGAAACGCGGGAACGCCAGTTTGCCAGCGCATAAGCGGCCAGGGAACCAACAAACAGGATCAGAATGAGTGAAACCAGGGAGACGATCAGACTATTGCGGAAGTACAGGTCGAAACGTCCCGCCGTCCAGGCGTTAACATAACCGTCAAAGGTGATTTCGGACGGCAGGCCAAAGGGATTGCGAAAAATCTCCTTTTTCGGTTTGACGGAGTTGATTAACATCGTCCAGACCGGCACCAAGACCACCAGCGACCAGAGCAGCAGGACACCATGTGAGACCCAATTGCTGATTTGAATCCGGCGATTCATGTATTTTCCCCCTGCCCAGTCGTTTCCCGTTCCCGGCCTAGAATCAGCCACAAGGAAACGCCGACTAATAAAATCAGAAACATAATCGTGGCGACAGCCGCCCCCAGGCCCATGTTGGGTTGGGCGACGGGATGTTCCCCGGCAATCGCAGTCCGGTAGAAAAAGGTCGCCAATAAATCTGTCGAGTAACCGGGTTCACCGCGCGCCCCTGCCATCGCAAAGATGACATCAAAAGCGTTGAAGTTGCCGACAAAGGTTAAAACCGACACAATGCCGATGACCGGTTTCAGCAGGGGCAGCTTGATTTTGTAAAAAACCTGCCAGGCATTTGCACCATCAACGCGGGCGGCTTCCAGCAGTTCATCGGAGATGGTGAGCAGTCCGGCCAGGAACATCATCGTGGGGAGGCCCACCCACTGCCAGGACGACACCAGCGAAATCACGGGCAGCGCCAGATTTTGATCGCCGAGCCAGGGCCGCGCCAAGGCGCCCAGCCCCACGCCTTCCAGCAGTTGGTTGAGCATTCCCCAGCGTGGATTCAGGATTAGCGTCCAGAGGAAGCCTGTCACCAGCACGGAGAGGGTGGCCGGGAGGAAAACAATGGCGCGATAGATGTTGCGTCCGCGCAGCCGGGGATTGCTGAGGAGTGAGGCAAACAGCAGTCCCAGGGTATTTTGCACCAGCATGTGAATCGCAAAAAAACAGAAAAGTATTGCCGAGGGCGTTCAGGAAGCGATCTCGCCACAGCGGATTGGTGAACAATTCGACATAATTTTCAAAGCCGACGTAACGATCCGGGGTTAACCCTTGCCCCTGGTAAAGACTGAGGCGCATGGAGTTAAACAGCGGGAACGCCATAAAGACGGTATAAATCACCACCGCCGGAACCAGGAACAGAATCCAGGTGCGGCGGCGCTGAACATCCCAACGCGCGGTAGCACGGGGCGGGGCAAAAGCGGTATCGGCCATTAGAATTTACCTAAAAACAAAGCAGGGGTGTTCACGCACCCCTGCACGAGTAACAGCTAAAAATTATTTCTGGCAGGTCTTGGCGGGTTCAAACCACTCTGCCAAACCGGCTTGCAGGGCGTCGGCGGCTTCCTGCGGCGTCTGGTCGCCAGCGATCACGGCCAGCGCGCCATTCTGCATCAGCGTATAACCGTCTGGTTGGCCGTCCAGCAAACCTTCCCACGCCCAGCGAATGTCCTGGCCCCGGCCTTCGTTCAAGGAGAGGAAGGCATTGGCATGTTCATTTGCCAGGGTGATGGCATGGCTGCCGATCGGGAAGAAACCGGGCAGATTGTCGGCCAGCAGGGTG
>DATALK010000115.1:0-1758 GCA_036261085.1 Phototrophicaceae bacterium
GATGGGGATTATTTGCAGCAGACGTGTGCCTGCCAGGATGCGCTGTCGTTAGTGGATATTTTTATGCCTAACGCCCGCGAAGCCCGGTTGATTACGGAAACTGGTGATGTAGCCGAGGCGGTGCAAAAACTGACCGAACGGGCCAAGCTGGTGGTGGTTAAAGATGGCGCGAACGGGGCCTGGGTGGGGCAGGGCGGTGAAATTTTGCACGCACCGGCCATTGCCGTTGGGCCAGTGGTGGACACCACCGGGGCGGGCGACTGCTTTAATGCCGGATTTTTATATGGTCAGGTGGTGGAAGGCGCGCCGCTGGCAACCAGCGCCCGGTATGGCAACATCTGCGGCGGGCTGTCGGTGACGGCGGTGGGTGGGGCGACGGCAGCGCCTACATACGCCGAATTGATGGCCCAAATGGCGGTGATGAATACTCCGTCGGGGTAGTAGACACAAAATCAAAGCTGTGCGAAAATGCCAGAGGTGTCGCATCACCTTTTACTTAACAACCACCAGGATGTTGAATCATCATGAAAAAAGCCCACCGAGAAGCCCTGGAATTTGCTTACCGGCTGACACGGGGTGATTTCGACGGGAAACTGCTGCCCTATGCTGTTGGTTATTGGATTGAACCGGATCGCGCCCAGGATCGGCCCTATTTGAACGAAACGGTGTTTTCGGTATTGCTCACGCGGGGCTATATGGAATGCGCTCTGTTTATCCGGCGACATCCAGTGTATCTGTACCGGATTACCGAGGCGGGGTGTGTGGCGCTAGGGCGGGAGTGGCCGGTGGGGTCGCCGTATCAGCCCAATTACAAAAATGGACACTGGTATGGCTGGCAAAAGAGCAAGAACCGCCGGTTCCCGTTTCCGCCGCGCCGCCAACCGCCCGTGCTGGCTGGTGGCAAGTTAGTCTATTCAGCGATGCGATTGCATAACCGGCGCGTATAAAGTCAAGGTGTATGCTGCTTGGGCCGGTACTGAATCGCTTCGGCGACATGCTGAACTTCAATCCGGTCACTACCGCCTAAGTCGGCAATCGTGCGGCTGAGTTTGAGCACGCGGTGATAGGCGCGGGCGCTCAACTGCATCCGGCGGACGGAAAGTTCTAACAGTTGGCGGGCTTCGTTGGTCAGCGTACAAAACTTCTGGATTTCCCCAACGCGCATATCGGAATTGGCAAAAATGCCCGGTAGCTCGCCAAAACGCTGGCGCTGGCGGTCACGGGCCTGCTCAACGCGCGCGCGAATGGCGGCGGAAGTTTCGCCGCGCTGGTTGCCCATTAATTTATCATATTCCACACGCGGCACATCGGCGTGAATATCAATGCGATCCAACAGCGGGCCAGATAAACGGCTTTGGTAGCGGGCGATCATCGCCGGGGTACAGGTGCAGGATTTGACCGGATCGCCAAAATACCCGCAGGGACAGGGATTCTGGGCCAAAACCAGCAGAAAATTGGCCGGGAACGTCAGACTGCCTTTGGCGCGGCTGATGGTTACAATTTTATCCTCAATTGGTTGGCGCAGGACTTCCAAGACATGGGCAGGCGCTTCATTAACCTCATCCAGAAAGAGTACACCCCGATGCGCTAATGTGATTTCGCCGGGGCGGGGAATAGAACCGCCGCCAATTAAACCGGCCTGAGAAATGGTGTGGTGAGGGGCACGGAAAGGCCGCCACTGCACCAGGGGATGGTCGGTTTGCAGTAAATCGGCAACTGAGTAGATGCGGGTTACTTCCAGCGCTTCGGCCCAGGTCA
>DATALK010000470.1:0-3642 GCA_036261085.1 Phototrophicaceae bacterium
TTTTTCGACTTTGACTAAACCATGACCGAAACCCCATAAACTCCAGCGTCGCTTCGGCCAGTAAAGACCTAAGGGGCCAATATAGACCTCATCACCATGAGGATTTTCTCCGGGGGATAACTGCCAGTGTGCCCAGTAGTCACCACCGATGATGCGCTGGATACGGACAAAATTCCGGCTGTATATTCCCAGCCATGTTACGGGAAGGGGGGCCAGTATAATCACCAACAACAGGATGGTTGCTGCCGTATATCGCACCGAATTATCCGGGCCGAAGATGACCAGACCGAACAGCCCGATGACGGCCACTATCAGGAGAATCAGGGAGCCAAGCGCAAGGGGCGCAAAAGGATTGCCAGGCGTTAAGCCCACCCCCTTGACTTCTGGCAGTTGCATCTCAGGCGGCTGAACGAAACCGTCCATTCGAGGCGTTCCTTATTGTGCAAAAATCTTTACTCGGCGGCCCGCACGCGCAGCCGCACCATCCCGGCCTTTTCCTCACCCGGCAGCAGCACGAAAATCCCGGACCCAGGAATATTATCTTTATAGAGATTAAACCCATCGCTGGCATTGGTCATCGGTTCAACGGCAAAGAAAGGTTTGCCCTCCGGCGCGTAGATCAGGGTGTGCTGGAAAACCGGATCGCTGTACATTGCCAGTTGCAGGTTCCACTGCGGATAGGTAATCCGCACCGGCTCCTCGTCCTGGCGTCCGGTCAGCAAATCGTTGTAAGGGTAGCTGTCCAGAGGTCGCGGTTGCCGGAAGTCTACCTGCGGCACAATTGGCAGCGGGGCGGCGGCGGCCATCAGGTTCACTAACTCAAAATACTGATCGCAGGGAATTTGCACCAGCGGGGTATTGGCGCCATCGGGCCGCACAAAATACGGATGATGGCCGAAACCACCGGGCATTGGTTGTGTATCTTCGTTTTTCAGCGCCAGCCAGATGACCAGATCGCGCCGTTCCAGCCAGAATAACGCCCGCGCCGAAAACCGGAAGGGAAAGTTAATGTCCGGGTGTTCAATTGAATTCAGGCTCATATGCAGCCGATCCGCCGCGACAACTTCCGTCCGCCAGGGGAGATGGCGAACCGCGCCGTGTGGGGCGGTTCCTTCCGCGACGGTGCGGAGCTGATAAACCTGATCGCCAAAGCGCAGTTGGCCGGCTTTAATCCGGTTGCACCAGGGCAGCATAATAAAGCTGCTGCACTGGCTGGGATTGCCGTAATCGGCTGCCGCTGTTGGCCGCATCACGTCCTGCCAGTCCTCGCTGCCGCGCCGCGCCCGCGCGAACGCAATCGAAGCGCCGGTTCCCGGCAAAAGGCCAATTTGCCAGAATTCATTTTCAATTACATGAAGTTGGTCAGTCATATCTTTCAACCGCTGTTAAATAAATCCAGTAATGTACCAGTTTACTCTAAATTGGGCCGGATGTTACCGGTACTGTCGTTTAGCCATGCGCCCCATAATTCCCGGTATAAAGATATTGCCCCACACAATCAGCCGGTCAAATAAGCGCAGCGTAACTGTGTGTTGATGTTGATGGGTGGCACGGACAATCGCCTCAGCGACCTGATCGGCGCTCATCACCGGTAAATCCTGTTTGGCCCTTTTACCCGCGCCCAGCCGGTTGTCGTTAAATTCCGTCGCCGTGCGCCCAACCAGGAAATCCGTCACTTGAATGTGATCGGGCTCCAGTTCCATTCGAAGCGATTTAGCGAGGCTGGATACAAAGGCTTTGCTGGCGGCATAAGTGGCCGCATACGGTGACACCAGATTGTAAACGATGGACGAAATGGTGATGATGTGGCCGCTGCCAGTTTGCCGTAGGGCGGGGACTGCGGCGCGGACACTGTGTAACACGCCATCAATATTGGTGCGCAGCAGGGTTTCCAGGTCGCTCCAGTCGGCGTCGGCGACGCTGCCCCGGTGGCCGAGACCGGCATTGGCAACCAGAATATCCAGCCGCCCGAAACGTTCAACGGTCTGCTGTACCGCCGCTTGCATGGCCGCGCCATCCTGGACATTGGCGGCAATCGTCAAAATTTCACCGTGTGGGGCGGGCAGCGCTTGCACCGCTGCGGCCAGAGCTTCCAGGCGTTCAACGCGGCGGGCGACGGCGGCCACATGCGTGCCTTCGCGCGCAAAAGCCAGCGCTGCCGCGTAGCCGATGCCACTGGACGCGCCGGTAATCAAAACCACTCGGGTCATAAATCATCCTTAAGGCAGTGTCGAGACTGGACGCCGCCGTTTAAAAACGCAAAAATAGGAATTGCTCCAACCCACATCCCCGAACAGGATGTCGCCTTTTTGGCCGACTTTCCGCACCGGTTCCATATTGACCAGTTCCCACCCCTGCGAGCCGAGATCGTCAAGCTGGCGCGAGAGGGCTTCCGGCGCATAACGCGGCACCCGCTTGAGGTTCGGCCAGCGCCGCTTGACCTGCTCGCGGGCATCTTTTTTGGCGGCTTCCGCACGAATGACGGTGGTCAGGTATTCCCATTGTTCGGACATCGGTTCCCCCAGATGCGTATAGGTTCAATTCTAGCATAATCAGTTGGCATCGTTGTTCGGGCACAGCTTGCTGCTGCCGACTTTTAACGATCTCCTACCAGTTTACCCGAAAATCTGATTCGGAATAATAATCCTTTGGCCGTGTCTTTCGCCGGTTGGCTGAAATCACCGTTTCACAGCCGGGTCAGGGTTCCAAACCAGGGGGGCCGTCGTCACGGCCCCACCGGAACACAAACTGCTGCTATGATTTCTGGGCTTCCTGGTTGAGTTTAGTGATAAGGGCCTGAGCCGCTTCCAGCGTTCTGACCGGAATATAGGTCTCCTGAATGCCTTTGACGTTGATTAAAGTGCGCACAATCACCTCACCAAACATATCCCGCCCCACCAGAAAACACTTACGCAGATTTGCGGGGCGTTTGTCAAAAGCGAATCGGACATGGCTGATGGCATCCCCTGGCGGTAATCTCACGTTAGGCTGCATGGAACTGATAATGTCTACCGGGTGTTTCACGGTGTTTATTAAGGCATAGGTTTGATCAACGCCTTCGTCATACTGCTGCCAGGTCAAGGAACCGTGATAGTCCAGTAAAACGATGGTCTGGTCTTCGTTGCCCCACTGCACTTCAAATGGCATAGTTGTTCACCTTCTGATGTTGGTCGGCAAAAGCCGCTCGATGAAGAACGGATTCTATTGTAAGAAGGTTCCCTTTATTCTGCCAAATATGTGAACGGGTTTGTTACAAATTCTTAGATAGCCATATTTTCGGTGAAATGGTTCCATAGTGGCCCTTACTATTCGTGCCTAATCCCTGGCCCGCCCGCGCGTTTAGACCAGCGCTCGTTCGTGATAGACGCCAAACACTTCCCGCATCACATCTGTGATTTCGCTCAGGGTACAGTAGGCACGGGCGCAGTCCAGCAGATAAGGCATGGTGTTGGCTGTCCCCGCGCACGCGGTACGCAGGGCGTTTAAGCTGCGTTCAACAGCCGGGTTATCCCGTTCCTGGCGTAATTTTTGCAGGCGCGCAACCTGCCGTTCATAGCCATGTGGGTCCATCTGCAAAATGGGAATACGTGGTGCTTCTTCGCTGACGTATTTATTTACGCCGACCAGGGTGCGCTGATGCGT
>DATALK010000471.1:0-1712 GCA_036261085.1 Phototrophicaceae bacterium
GTTTTCGACCCATTTTATCGGCCATCCCTTTGGCGATTCTTACGAATATGCCCGTCTGGTCTGGGGCTTTAAAACGGCGCTGCAAACCGGCCAATCGCCGTTTTTTCAGCCCTTGCTGGCCTATCCCGACGGCCTGACCGCCTGGCTGCTGTGGAGTATCCCGCTGCAATCCTTTCCGGCGTGGTTGTTCGCTTTTGTTCTGCCGCTGCCCGCCGCGATGAATCTGGCGCTGCTGCTGCGGCTGGCGCTCAACGGCTGGGCCATGTACTGGCTGCTGTGGCGGCTGACCGGTCAGCGCTTGCCAGCGCTGCTGGCCGGGGTAATTTTTCTGGCTTACCCCACTTTTCAGGGGCAGTTGGCCGCCGGACATACCGGCTTGCTGGCCTTGTGGCCCGTGCCATTCTATGTGTATAGTCTCCAGTCGTTAGTCTTCAGTCATCAGTCGGAAGACCAATCGGTTCGCCGCCAGATACTCTTAACCGCGCTGTTTTTTGTTCTGAGCGTGCTGGGCAGCAACCAAATTCTTATTTATCTGCTGTTCCCGATCACGGCGGTTTTTGTTTTGATGCGGCTTTTGCAGCGCGATTGGGCGGCACTGCGGCGCATCATAATCGCCGTTGCCCTCGGCGGTGCGCTGGCGCTGCTGTTTATCGTCCCCGGTTTTGTGGAAGCGCTCAACGCTCCGTCCGGGCTGCGCGAACGCGGCGACGTGACCTACAGCGCCGACCTGCTAAGTATCATCACCCCGTCGTTTCAACATCCGCTTTTTGGCAATCTGGACTACACCCATACCATTCTCGGCGTTGATCCATTTGAGAAGCCGGGCTACATCGGCATCCTGGCCGGGGTGCTGGCGCTGGTGGGCTTCTGGACACGGCGGGAAGCCCGCTGGTGGCTGCTCGTCGCGGGGATCGCCTGGGTCTTTTCGCTCGGCCCGCTGCTGAAAATCAACGGCCAGCCGGTGACACTTATTACGGACGGCTATCCGACTTACGTTCCGCTGCCCTGGGCGCTGTACCAGCAGCTTCCTTTGTTTAATATCGTGCGGGTTCCGGCGCGGTTTCACTTCGCGCTGGCGTTCGCGGTCTCCGTGCTGGCGGGCTATGGGGCGGCGGCGATCAGCCGTCAGTCGCCAGTTGCCAGTCGCCAGCCGTCAAACCAATACCTGAAATTTTTTTGGGAACCTCACCTCCTGGTCTCCTCTCCATCGCAATGGAGAGGGGAAAACGAGCGGAGCGAGTAGGGGTGAGGTTATTCGACAACTCATTCCATTATTGGCGACATTGCTGGTTTCGGCGCTGGTGTTGTGGGAATATCAACTGTTCTGGACGGGAATGCCCACGATTCCCGCCGCCATCCCGTCAGCCGTCACCGATTTGGCCGCTCGTGCGGATGTGCGCGCGGTTTTGGATGTCCCCTGGGAACATTTATTGGCGGCTAAAGATGGCCTCTATCTGCAAACCGGTCATCAGAAACCGCTGCTGGCCGGACAAATCACTCGCCGGACGCCGGTTAATCCGGCTAAGCTGGCCGTGCTGCAAGCCATGCTCGACCCGGCGCTGTTGGATGCGGCGGGCGTGGATGTGATTATTCTGCACAAAGAGTGGGATGAGGGGAAACTTGAACCGTTCCTGCGGGAACACCTGGGCCAGCCGACTTATGAAGATGCGCGCCTTGCCCTGTTTGATGTGCCGGAGGCGGAAAACGCCCCT
>DATALK010000121.1:0-3548 GCA_036261085.1 Phototrophicaceae bacterium
AAAACCTGCGATGCCTCGGAGAAATTCCCCTGGTCGGCGGCCTGCACCGCATCCCGCCGCGCCTGGGCCGCTTGCAGCAGCAGCACCGAACGCCGCACATCCTGGCGCGGCGCGGGCAGCAGCCCGGAATATGGCACAACCTTGACCCGAATCGGGAATTCCAGTCGGTGACGCTGACTGCCACTTTCGGTCAGCTCGTCATATTCAAAACGCAGCACAGCCACCTGCTGTTCACCGGCCTGCTCAAACGCGGGCAGCGACAATTCCAGTACCAGTGTTTTCATTTCGTCGCCAAAGATGTCACCCAAACGATAGGCGACATGCTGCGTACCAGTTTCGGAGGGATAAGCGTTCAACTGGCGCACCGCTTCGGTATGCTCGCCAAATTCAAGCTGTACCACCAGATTTTGTCCAACGGTGGTTAATAAACCGCGCAATTCTTCCTGAAAAATCAGCGGCGTCACTTCCGGGCTTTCGATGAAATAAAAGGCCCCGCCGCCCGCGTCAGCCATCGCCATCAACAAATCTTCGTTAAAATCCGCGCCCAGCCCCATCGTCGTCGTGCTGATGCCCTGCTCGCGTTTTTTCTGCGCCAACCCCACCAGGCGGGCTTGATCGGTAATCCCCCGGTTGGCAAGGCCATCACTCATGATGATGACCCGATTCAGCCGGTCAGCCGCCTGATTTTGAGCAACCAGGTTGCAGCTTTCCAGCCACCCCCCGCTGAGATTGGTCGTGCCGCCGGTTTTGATGCCGCCCAACCGCTGGATCACCGTGTCTTTGTTGCCCAGCGTCTGCGGCGGCAGCAACACTTCGATGTCGTGGTTATACAACACCACCGACAGCAAATCATTCGCGCCCAAATTCTGAACCACGAACTGCGCGGCCTGACGGGTATAAGCGATTTTTTCCCCGGCCATCGAACCACTGCGGTCAATGACCAGCCCCAGATTCAACGGCAAGCGCCGCTGGTAAGCCGGAGCCGGGCCGGACATCAACCGAGCCAGCAAATACACTTTGTGGGCCTGTCCAACTGGCACTTCGTCGTAATCAAGGAAAAAATCTGCCTGCATGAGTGACATACTCTCTTACATTAATCATGGCGAAATAGTTATTCAATTGTAGCACGATTCACGCCCCGGCAAGCTCACCGCCTACAGGCCAGTGCCGTTGACAATAATCCCATCCACCAGCTTGACGGTGCGGTCAGCGTGGTGCGCCAGTTGGGGATCGTGGGTCACAATCACAATCGTGGTTCCTGCCGTTTGCCGGATTTGCTCTAACGCTTCGATCACCATCTGACCGGACTCGGTATCCAGATTGCCGGTAGGTTCGTCAGCTAACAGCAAGGGCGGGTTGTTCGCCAGCGCGCGGGCAATAGCGACCCGCTGCTGCTGGCCGCCCGACAGTTCCGCAGGCCGGTGGTGCAACCGATCTTCCAGTCCCAACAGGGTGAGCAGTTCACGCGCGCGCCGATTCGGGTTGAACGCTCGTTTACGGGCAAACTGAATGGGCAGGGCGACATTTTCCAACGCGGTCAGCGTGGGGATAAGGTTAAAGAACTGGAAGATAAAACCAATTTTCTCGTTGCGAATTTCGGTCAGTTGGTCTTCATTCATGTGCGTGATGTCCACGCCGTCAATTTCAATGCTGCCGCCCGTGGGGGTATCCAGCCCACCCAACAGCCCCAACAGCGTACTTTTTGCCGCTGCCAGAGGGGCCAACGATGCTAACAATCTCACCGGCGTAAATATCCAGATCAACACCCCGCAGCGCATGAACCGTATAACTGCCCAACGGCAGTTCTTTGGAGATACCGCGCGTGCGAATCACAACTTGCTGATGATTCATGAAAGACTTACTCCTGCTGCCAGTAAATTTCGCCCCCATGATAGCGGTCTAAAAAACAGACCGTCTGCGCCGACATTGATTTCACACCTTAATCAAATTTCTTAAATCAACAACATCACATTCATCAATCTTCCCAAAATCGGAAACGATTACGTTTCGTCTAAAAATAGGGTCTACCTGGGCTAACAACAGACATGCACGAAGCAGTTTATCGGTTATTTGCCCACTTTGTAGGTATGTTGCCTGTAATTCTCGTGCTGTCTGAACGATTGTCTGAGCCTGTTTTTGCGCCGCTTCGTTATTTTGAAGTATAGAACAATCTAAAGCTGCTTCTGCAATCCATGATTTTGACTGCTCCGAGGGATAAAGCCGTTCCAGGTAAAATCGAAGCAAATAATCGAATGCTGTTCCAACCAAACTGTAGTTTTTGGTGAGAGGAACAGCAAGCATCTTATCAGGTGAGGATGTGTGTGGCAGTGGAAATGTTTCTCGAAATTTTGTCTCGACACCCTGACATTTAAGAAAGCAAGTGAGACTCATACATTTGTCACTTTTAGCTCCATTGCATCCAGCAGGTGGTAGAGATCGGGCTTGGTAATACCGAGTAGTTGTGCCATGTAGCCGAGCGAAAATTCACCCGCCATAAACCGTTCATGGAGCGCATACACCGTCTCATAAAATTCGTCCCGATTGATGTGTTTGGATAGTTCAACTACAGTCTGTCCTGATTGACCCGCCCGATACTGTAAATAGTCAGCGAAAATCGTGTCATCCAGCGTGATCTTATCCAACTTTATACCTCGTTTAACCTGTGTTTCGAGTGATTAACAAATGCCTCCGAGTAACGGGATGCGACTGCTGTTACAATTTTGGTCGCCGTTGTTTTGTCAAGTTCCCCCTGTCTTACCCAGGCTACCACCTGATCGAGCAGCATAATTGGCGACAAATCAAAATGGGTAGCCGTCACAAATGCAGCAACGTCATCTAAAATCAGGCGGGCATTGGGTAACGTCAGCGCCAATCGTATTGTATCACGTTCTCCAGCATCCACTTTGTTGTAGGCGTCAATCAGGGTGTCTACGGAAGTGGATGGGGTTAAATGGTGGACAATTTGACCAGCATCCAGAAGTTTTTTGATGACTACAGCATCCCGGTGATTCAAATAAGCCGTTGTTTCAACTGCTACCGTTTCCACCACCGCTATGTCCGCGATGGACAAGATTGTTTCTAAGGCAGGTTTATGTACTGGAAATAACGCCAGCGTAATCAGGGGGCTGCTGTCAAGAATAATCAGTGGTTTAGCCATCATTACCCCAGCTCCATATCCAGCAACTCAGCGATAGACTCGACGACTCGGCGTGGGCGGTAGGGGAAGCGCTCCACTTCGCTGCTGGCGGTGACGCCGGTCAGCACCAGAATCGTTTGCAGGCCACTTTCAATGCCCGCTACCATGTCGGTATCCATGCGATCCCCGATCATCACCGTTTCTTCCGAGTGCGCGCCAATCTGCCGCAGCGCCGCGCGCATCATCAGCGGATTTGGCTTGCCGACAAAATAGGCTTTGACGCCCGTCGCCTCGGTAATCAGCGCTGCCACCGCGCCGCACGCCGGGACAATGCCCTGATCGGTTGGGCCGTTCACATCGGGATTGGTAGCGATAAACCGCGCCCCGGCCATAATCCCAGACATCGCCCATC
>DATALK010000127.1:0-20767 GCA_036261085.1 Phototrophicaceae bacterium
AGGAAGCTATCAACCGCTTAGCGGGGGAGGAAAAAACTCATGCCGCGTATGAATAATACTAATATCCAATTGCGGCGGCGGGTCGAGTACCCATCCTGTTTGCTGCGTCGTAAACACGTTCCGGGACTCAGTATCCTCATCGTTGATGTATGCGTTCAGGTTGGGCAGGATCAGCCCCATTTCGGCGGCATCGGGGATCAGGTTGTACCGAATCCAGACCAGCTCATCCCAACTCGGATACCGGTCATTCCGGCGGACGGACATAAACCACCCACACTGATCGTCAGCTTCGTGCAGGATGATTTTGCACTTCCCCATCGTAAAAACGCGCACTTTCTGATAAGCCGACAAGGGGGTTGAATATGTCCCCTCGGAGGCTTCCACAATACGTGGGAACTGCTGCCGGAAGGCCGTCGGGTCATCGTGATAGGGATGTGTGCTCTTTTTACCCCTGATTTACCCCCGGCCCGTTCGCCCGGAACGCGGCAATCACCCGCGCCAGCGTTTCATGATTGGTGGTGACTGGAATCGCAAAGGGTGCGCTGGTCAGTGTCAGGAACAACCGCCCGTCATGGCGGATCGCCAGGGATTGATTTTTCCAGATGACCAGCGGCCACACGTCGGGGCGACGGTATAAATGGCTTGTAGGGATACAGTTCCCCTTTGTACGCCGAAAATCAGACGGGGCGGCAGCCTGTGCTGCCGCTTCCGCTCGCTCGATCAATTGGATATTAGTATTATTCATACGCGGCATGAGTTTTTTCCTCCCCCGCTAAGCGGTTGATAGCTTCCTCACAGGTCGCAATAACCGTTTGGTCATTAGTCAGGTTGATGATGGTTTGAAACGTCGCCATCGCCTTTTCGAGGTCTTGTTTGGCGTGAATTGAAGTGATGCGAACAAACTGGGTAGTCTCCTGTACATAAATCTGCTCAAACCATTGGCGAACAGATTGCCGCTGGGCATACCAGCGCTTGAACAACCAATCGTGAAAATAGACCTCTGTAACCGGGCGATCTAACCATGCCTGATAGGTTTCAATAATCGGGAGCAGAACAGCGTGCGATTTTTCAATAATCCGCTCTGCTCTCTGCCAGTTTTCATAGTGGGTATCGTGTGCCTGTTGCAAGGCTTGAGCATCAATGACCGCTTCATCGCGTTCCCGGCGGAGGGCTGCAAACGTCCCGATAATGGCGTCCGTTTTTTCCAGCAAGCTATCACCCGGAACAACGGCGTCATCTCCACACAGGGTATAAAACAGATCGTCAAAGTAGCCCTTCCAACTGGCCGTTTGGGCTTCCAGACGTTGCGTAGAAACCGCCTCAACTTCGGCCTTCTGCTGGCGAAGGCTGACGACATTGCGGGCCAACCATTCATCCCAGGTCAGCCAGGGTTCATTGTCGGTTTCGCGCCGGTTGCGGTAGTCCTGCCACTCCGCATACAGAGCGGTGGCCGCCGGGGTTGGCTGCTGGCTGATCGCTGCAATTTTCTCGTCACAGCCCAGGCAGTAAATCCCGTCCTCTTTGGAAACGGTCACAAAATGGTTACACATAGACCCCTCCCTCATCCTCGCCTCCGAGGTCGTCCACATACGGCACAAAAAACTTTTGCTCGATCAGCGCTTCCACGTCGGCGCGGCTGACCCACCACCAATCGGGCTGGCTGGCGACGGGTGTACCGCTAGGATGCGGCTGCCAGTTAAATGAAACGATGGCAAAAGACTCAGCAAAGATCGGGTCTTTAAAGCTGCCCGGCGGCTTACGGACGTTGGGGCCGCGCTCCGGGTAGTGTTCAATGAAGGTTGTTTTCATCGGATGCAGTGGGAGATGCTGCATAACGAGGGTGGCGATCTGCTCAATGCCGTTGGTCACACTCAGACCATGACAGGCATAACCGCCCTCCGGGGTGATGAGTTCCGATATGATAACAACCCGCCGCTGGTCGGTATCAAAAACCTGGACGTCACAGGCTGATTTCTGACCATCAAACCAGCCGGGGAAAGTGAACCGTTCAGCGTGGTAAATTTGCTGGCCCATCGTCTACCCCTCCCCCGTCACAGCCCGCGCGGCCTCGGCTTCCAGACGTTCCAAATCAATACCGTCAAGCATCAACCGCGCGCCCAGGTCGGCCAGGTCAATTTGCATCTTGGTAACGGTTTGGAGGATTACGCCGCGTGAGCGTTCAAACTCCTGCAATTCCAACAGCCGCGTGTAAAGTCGGATGTACTGGCACTTTCTAGCGGCCACTCCCTCATTTTGTTGTGTCACTGGAAACATATGAGCCTCTATTCATTTATTGCTAATTCAGCCGATCAAACAGTTTTTGTTTGATTGGGTCAGGTGGGCGGGGTTTCAAAAAATCCCCGGCGGCTTCCAGGCGGCGGAGGGTTTCAACGGCCTGCCGGTATCTACCGGCACGCTGAGATGTTTGTTCCCTGTGCCTACCCGCTCGGTGTGGTAAAGTTCGTGTTGTGGATAACTATTCACGAGCGCGCTCCTTTGGGGGCAGCGCGGCGGGTGTCATAAATCCACTGTTTTTCCGCCGGGGAAAAATCCGTCATGACCTTGCGCCACGCTGCAACGGAAACGCGCGTGGGGTATTGGTTCCGCGTGTCGAGGAATACGGTTAAAGCGGCGGCGGTGGCAATGGCGGCGGCTGCCGGGTGCGGCAAACCTGCCTCTGGTGTGGAGGTTGGTTTTGTCATGGTTTGAGCCTCTTGACAGAGTCGTTTGTTGTCGCGCCGGAAAGTGGGGGGTGGCGACTCATCCACCCCCCGGCGTGATGAGCGGGTTATGCCCGCGCTACGGCTACCTTCTCTAACTTCGGATTGGCGGGCAGATCGGCCATCAGCAGGCTCATCGTCTGCTGCATCCGGCTGGCGCGTCCGCCGTTAATCAGGCTTTGGGCGGCGCTGCTGATCCGGCCTCGCCGGTAACTTTCCAGTTCACAAACTGCCTGGTACGCGCTCCAAGCTGTCCCGCGCATCCGGGGATCATCCAGGCCGGTTCCTTTGCCCGCGTACATTTCAAAAACGGTGTCGCGGAGTTCTGCCGTCCGCTCAACCTCGCGTTCCCATTCCTTCATAACATCTTCAAAGGGGCGGATACGCGGCGCTTCGGGGTCAGGTTTGCCGGGCATGGCGTAGACACTCTGGGCAATCCATTTCACCTGAACATCTTTTACCGGCTTTTTTGCCAGCAGGTCAAAGGCTTCGTTGATAACCTCAATGGTCATCTGGGCGGCCTGCCACTGTTCACCAATCCAGACCTTCAAAAGATCAGACGCGCCGGGCCGGTGGGGAATGGTGTATTCGCGGGTCGCGGCAGAAATGGCGGCGCGGACGGTGTTCTGGCAAACCGTCCGTACATGGGAAATGTAAGCACCGGCGGCCTCGCCGGGGTGAACCGGGTTGTAAACCAGAAGGTAGTTCTGGACTTCATCAAACCCGCCGACGGCGTGGGTCGCCTTCGGCAGCCGGTAGGTTACAAAAAGTTTTTCGCCCTTGCCGAGCATTGCCATTGTTTCCACCGGGCGGCCAATAGTGTCATCAACCATACGCGCCAGAGTGCGCGGCGGGATCATCTCATAATCCCGGACGGGTTCGCCAAAAATCCGGTATTGCGGGTCGTCAGGGGTCGGCTGCCGGACAATGTGGAAATAGTTGGTGGTTTGAACCTGCCCGCCGATCTCGATGGTGAGGGGCGTCAGTTCGACGTTGTAATCGCCGAGCATTTCCAGCGTTTCTACCGCCGTCTGCTCCCGGTCATTAACCACGCCCAGGCCGTGCCAGGCGGCCTCGCGGTGTCCATAAAAACGTTGACTCCAAATATTGTGTGCCATTAGGTTTGAGCCTCTTTCTGTCTAACTTAGGGCTGCCTCATCAGTGCCGGGTCACCCTGCTGCTCCGGCAGACCGCCGGGTGGCGGTTTCGGCTTACTGGCCGTTTAAGTAGTCGTCCAGGGTTCGGATGGCCTCCTCGTAGTCGCTGGTCACAACTTGGGGCCGCCGGGTTTCAAAGGTAGGGCCGATGGCATAACTGATCTGGTCGTTAGTGGCGGCAATTTCAAAATAGAGGTCGTCACCGTAAGTGGTGCTGAGGAGGTTCTGGCTGATGCTAAATTCCCAATTCTGAACTTCCAGGTTAAAACGGGTGTGTTGTAATAAGGTGTCCAGAACATTTTGGCCGTCATAGGGGGAATCAAATTGTGGGGCGTAATCAATCCGGGTAATCATTTTTGAGCCTCTTGATCTGTCCGCGCTAGAAAGCATATGCTTTCTACTCATTAGTATAACAGAACCTCAGACCGTGTCAATACCCCTACTCGATGATTTTTTTAACAAACTCCTATCTTCCCTATATTGACATTTAAAGCGATAGAGGCGACAATAAAAGTTGTCATTGGGAAAAGAAATGAGCCTCTTGACCCAAAAAGTGCAACCGCCCGACTCCTGCGCAAGGGTCGGGCGGCTCACACATTAGCCGTAATTTCAAACGAAAAACGCCCCAGATGAGGCGTTTTTGTTGTTTTATGGGGTTTCATACGGGCCGTATGATTTGCGCCCTCTGGCTGTTTGTCCAGATTAATCCTCCTGACCCTCAACCTGATCGGCTAACTTCACCCGACGCGACAGGCGTTGAAACGCCAACACATCCTCAACTGAAGGGAAGTGCCGGGTCGCTTCAACACAAGCAGCCCCGGCTTCCTCAACTGAGGGAAAGTGTTTGGCCGCTTCAACAAAAACAGCAGCGGCCTCCTCAACTGACAGAAAAGTGTTTTTATTCTTGTCCGTCATGTTCCACCTGATCGGCCAACTGGCGCAAAAATTGAGCAATCCGACGGCGATCATCGCCGCCAACATTAGGCACAATTTCCTGTACCACCCGGCGGACAAATATCCGGTGTAACTTCTGGTAAACATCCATTGGATGAATAGACGGTGCGCCGATGCTGTCATCCTGACTCCCGGACGCGGTTAAATTGTTGCGAGTCGCAACAATTTCTTCATGCGATGTACCGGTTACTACGGGCGGCGGCGTTTTAGCGGCCTGTGCGCCAACCTCGGCGGACGTGGTAGCATACAGCAGCAGCCTGTCCTCTGGCATGTTTTCATCGTCGCCGCGCAACCACCACTCGTTAGGCAGTTTCAAAATTGCCCGGCAGCGGGAAAAAGCCGCGCGGTGTTTCATCCCCATCGCGTTTAACAACATTTCACCGGTTCCCGACGGAACTCGCAGATCGGCAGCCTGGGCATAAAAAGCCTGTTCGTTTTCACACTCTTCAAAACGACGTAATCCAGGTGGCGCAGCCAGTTCCATCAGCAGCAGGGCAAATTGGCGAGCGCGGCCAATAGCGGTTAAATTGGCACGCTGGTTATTTTCTGCCGCCTGCCGGAACACATCCAGCCGGTCAACGGACTGTAATGAAATCTTCCGCCAGCTTTCATTCTCTGGCTCAAAAGCTGCCAGCAGATGATAAGCCAGCCAGCGCCGCTCTCCTGTTTCCAACTGGTATTTATTGTTACCAATAGGTAACGCGGTGGGTGCATAAATCAACCCCATCTGCCGAATCGATGCGGCAATTTCCATAACAGCCAGCAGCGAGGAAAGTGCAGGCGGCAGATCGTCCGGGCGGTCTGCTTCCTCACCAGCCCAAGCCGCCTGGATGAGTTTGTAACCTTCGGGGTGTTCAGTCCCGGCGGCGGCCTCCCAGACCGAAAACAGATTGGGCAGCGTTGCCGGGTTGCCATCCCAGGCCGCCCGGATGTAAGAGGGCATTGTCCGGCGCGGCTGGGTGGGGCTTGGGTAAATGTCGTAAATACTGACCGGGCGCGCGACTTTGCGCCCGGTGTCGAGGGTCGGCGGTTGCCCGTTGCCAAAAATGGCCGCCTCACCTGGTGTTGGTTCGTTTTTCTGGAATGGGTTCTGAGCCACGTCTAGAAATTTCTTTTTCATGCGGCAATTCCGTTTTGAACGCGCTCAACAAATGTCCAGGCAATTTGGGCGGTTTCTGACTTGGGTGCATAAGCCCAAACCGTCATAGCGGCTTCGGCGGCTTCAGCAAAGGTGGAACGCTGCGGAATGGAGGGCCATGTCAGCCGCTTAAATTCATCCAGCAGCGTTTTTAAGTTGTGGTCATGGATGGTGATACCCGTTCCTTTGTTACGGGCGCGATACAACACCGGCTGGATGCCAATCAGTTGGCTGGCAGGAATGTTAAAACCAACCCGCTCGGTGTCAGCAATCCGTTTCCGGCTCAGAGTTTCAGCCAAACCAACCATCGAAAATTTTTCAAGCTGGCACGGGCAAATAATATGGGTGGCCGCCTTGTAGATCATGCCGTGCAGCACATCTGGGGTTGGGCTGGTATCAATAACAACGGTATCAATCAACCCTTCCAATTCCTCAACCCGTTCACGCAGTGTCCATAAATTGCTGCCCATATTGGTAGCAATCCCGCGCGTTTCCAGATTGGAGGGAATCAGCATCAGTGAGCCGGGCTGTTCCGTCCCTGGCCGCAAATAACACTGGGGGTCTGGCTGCCGAATCACGTCTGAAAATTCAGCATCCCGGATCAGCAGATCATACAGGCAGGGTTCTTTTTCCAGTCCCAACGCAATGGTGGCGTCACCTTGAGCGTCGGCGTCTATCAGCAAAACTCGCTGTCCCATATCCGCCAATCCAGCCGCGGCGTGGACGGATAACGTTGTTTTAGCAACGCCGCCCTTCTCGTTAATGAATACCACTACATTGACCATTTTTCACCTCGTTTTGATAAGGCGGGCGCGGAAGCCCCGCGCCCGCCAATGTTCGTTATTTACTTAACCGCCCAATAGAGATTCCCGTCCGGGTGTTGTTTCCGCACGGCTTTAACGGAGAGGGGAACTGCCAGATCGTGTTTGCTGTTGGGGGTGTCCCATCCCGTAAGTTCTTCTTCCTTCATTCCGAAATCCCGGAATACCTGCCGAGAGGCGGCATACACGGCCTCACCCTCGGCTGTCTGAAGCCAATAATAAACCTTTTTGGCCCCGTTTTTTTTGTGGCAGGTGACCGATAGTGCTGTAAACGCGCGTTCGGCTCCAACGTCTGCCGGTTTAACAGCTTCACGAAGTGCCACTAACACCTGATCGGTTTCCATGTCAGACGTAATTGTGCCGTCTCGTTCCAAAATTCCCAACATCAATTCCTGATCGTCTGGCGTTCGGAACAGGTTGCTGGTCTGGGCCATAACTGCCGCCCGATCCCAGGCTTCCACCGGCGCGGATAGCGGCGGCTCGGCTGACGGCACGGGCGCGGGCGTCCCAATCCGGCGGGTAAGGCCGCTGCCTAATTGCTGCCGTCCAACCTCGGCGGTCATCAGAACTGCCGCCGGTTCTGGCGCGGGCAAGGCTGCCGGTTCTTCAATCGCGCCCGTCAGCAGCGGGATCACTCGCATCTGGGCATAATCCGGGTGGACATGGATATAAAACAGACTTTTTTCGGTCTGCATCCGGCCCGTGATTTGATACGACCCGTCGCGCTGTTTTTCCTGCTTGGGGACATTGACCTTCCGGTCAGCCCGCCCAAAAACAAAGGGGACTCGCGCCAGATTGCCGAGGGTGCGTTCCATATCCCGGAGGTACAAGTAGACTACGGAAATATCGCGCAAGCTGCCCGTGCTGGCGGCAAAATACCCGATCACTCCGGCCTCATCCAAAAAGTCCGGGATAATCAGTTTTAACCGGGCGTGAGGTTTACACGCACAGGCCGGGGCCGCACATTTGATACGTGCCGACATAATCATGTGGTTATCGCTGTTATACCACCGGTGCTGTTCTTCACCATCGCAGCGGTGCAGCAGGGTTCCGTTGCTGGTGTAGTCCTCTTTCCAATACTCAAAAGCGTCATCTACCGTCTGACCAACTAGCAGCACCAGCGGGAACATGTCCGGCTGCTCCCCATACAGGCTTTCCCACATGGGTTGCAGATATTCATACTGCGGCTCAAAGGTAACCCGGAAATAGTCCAGGTCTACCGGGTGGGTATCATTGCCGCTTTTATTGGGAACCCGATCCCCCTTACGCAGCCGCCCGATCATGGGCAGACCTGCGCCAATGCCTCGGTCATCAAATAGGCCCTTGATTGGCATAGTCGTTAACCCTCCGGCGCGGGCGGGTCTGCCGGGGACGCGGGTAAATTGTTGCGACTCGCAACAATTGGGGCGCACAAATCAGCAGCCGTCAACCGGACATCCGAGGCCATCTCCGGGGCCACAATACACAACCAGGGGTAAAAGGGGACGTCATTGTAGAGAAATTGGTTGAGGGCTTTGTCGTTGCGTAATGTCCCAATCAGGGACGCCCGGCGGGTAATGTGTTGTTTGGCAAGCCCCGCGCATTGGGCCGCCACCGCTAACCGAAGCTGGTCTTGAACCTGGGCAAAAACGGTATCAACGTTATCACCCTCCTCAAGCTCGACTTTCATGGACAGATACGGGTTCAGGTTTTGGTAACGTACCACATCCACCTTTGCCCCCCAGGAAACTGTAACCTCTTTGGGAATCATAGAGTTGAGCCTCTTGTCGGCCTTTCGGCCTTGATTTTTTCGGTGCTGTGAGTATACAATATTTCCACCTAGAAAGCAAATGGTTTCTAGTCAAGAGGCTCAAGAAAAACAACCATGACCCACACCAAACCCGACTTAGAAGCGGCGTTTGCCGCCGCTTATGCCACTTACGCCGCCGGTTTTCCGCAACCACACCGGCAGTACCAGTTCGCCCATCCCCGAAAGTGGAAATTTGATTTTGCCTGGCCTGAAAGCCGAATCGCTGTGGAGATTGACGGCGGAACGTGGATTCACGGCGGCCACTCGCGCGGAGCCGGGCAGAGCAAAGACGCCGAAAAACGGAACACCGCCGCGCTGCTGGGATGGACGGTTTTCAGCTTTACTACTGACATGCTCCGGCTGCATATGGAAGATTGTATCGGCCTGGTCACAACAACCCTGGATGCCCGACACAAAACGTCCCGACTGCTACGGGCGCTGATCGGTTTTATTCCGCGCCGATGGGTGCAGGGGGAATTATGGTAGCCACCCGGCAGCAGCTTATCACCATCACCCAGGCGGAAGCGGAGGAGTCAGACCGCCGGATTCAAGTAGCGGCTGAAACTGTCGGCAGGGAACTCCTACGACTCAAAGAAACTTTTGGCTGGATGCTGCTTAAAGACGGCACCGGCCAGGGGTATGCCAACTGGACGGATTTTCTCAGCCGCCGGTATGCCTTTACCCGTAAACATTTGTATGAACTGATGGACGCTGCACCGGTGCAGGAGCGGCTGTCACCGATGGGTTACACCCTCAACACATCCCAGGCCAAAGCGCTGTCCGTTTATCCGATTGAACTCCATATCCCGATTGTGGTGGCGACCCAAAACCGTTATGGCAGGCTGACCGAGGCCCGGTTAAAACAAGTTGCGGAAGTCCTCACCCAGGCCGTTATCACCGGGCACGTCAGCACCGGCGATGGCAGCCAAACCACACCGATTGATGCTGCCATTAGTCTGGAAGAACACGAAGCCCGGCAAAGCCGCCGGGTCTATATCACACCGCCGGGCGCGGTTTCCAGTATCCGCCTGGTGGGGAGGCAGGTTCTCTATCTTTGGGAAATTCCGTTAGATACGGCCTGTGAGGTCGCATTAAAACAAGGGCTGCCCGTCCGCGTGTCCGTTTGGGTTGAAGATCAATCGTCAACCCGGTAGTATTAAGGAGCGCATAGGGAGATGATAGTGAGCAAAACACCTTTAAAAGACCAACGGGCAGCCAGTAAACAACGAATCATTGATTTTGTAATCCAATATCGCCAGGAAAACGATATTTCACCCACCATGCGGGAGATTACCCAGGCGATTGGGTTTCAGGAGCGGAGTTCAGGCACGACGTCCACTTATATCAATGAATTGATCGAGGAGGGGTGGTTAAAACGTGCGGTTTCCGACCCCAAAGCCTCGCGGGCGATCCTGCCCACAAACAAGGCCTTAACCGAGCGGTATTTTGTGGGCGGAGAAGAACATACTGAAAATTCATAAGCGGGGTGTTGCTTTCCTGGTAGAATCCGCCTTACAATGAATATTGCGTGAACAACGTAAGGCTCAGACTACCCTTGACACCCTCTGCACAGGGCGGTATGCTCTAAAAACGCCGCCCTAACCATAGGTTGGCAGCCGGGTTTGACCGCCCGGAGTGAAAAAGCGTGAAAAATGGGGTAGGGTTATAGCGTCTGATCGCGTAGCTCTTTTTGCATTTCCGAGGGAAAACTACCCTCCCATGCGCCGGAAATGTAAAAGGTCAAAGAGTTACGCGGTGAGGCGCTATATGTTTAGATCAAGAGGCTCAAAATGAACATACCCAATGACCGTGCCGCGCCGCCAGGCGACGGCCCAATTCAGGCCACCGGATTTGTCTATCTAGCGGCCACCATCCCCACTGAATACGACCCATGGCTCAAACTCGCTGGTGCGTTTGTTTTGCCGGATGATGCCGTAACGCGGCTTAAGCTGGGTGTGATATGAGTATCAACGCCATATCACCCATCTGGGCGGTGCGGTTATGACCGACAAACGGTTTATCCCCAACAGCTTCCAGATGCCAAACGTTTTTATTGACGACCTCATGTTTTTGCTGACCGATACCGAGTGGCGGGTTTTATGTTACATGACCCGGCATATCCTCGGCTGGCAAGACAAAATCGCGGAACGTCAGCGCCACATGAGTTTAATGATGTTTGTGAATGGGTTCGGTGAGTATCCGGGCTGCGGTTTAAGCAAACCGGCGGTTAAAGCGGCCCTCGACAGCCTGGCCGAGTTTGGACTCATTGAACGGATTGGCAAACCCACCACCAGCGGCCAACTGTGGCGGTTAGCCTTTGATGGCCCCTCGATAAATTGGGAAGGTTTACAGCAAAGGCAAGAAGAAAAATCGGCCAACGGCCAAAAACGGACGGCCAAAGCCCGCTCCACAAAGGGCGGTAAGTCGGACTTACCGGTTAGTGGGACTAACCGGCAGCGGTTAGTGGGACTAACCGGCGGCGGTCAATCCGACAAACCGAATCAAACTCAAGCTCAAACACAAAAAAAAGATTCTCTTACCGCTGCTGAGTCTGAGGAAAATACACCCCTTTATCCCTGCACTTCCAAAGATGTTACGGCCATGATTGTTACCTGGTATGAGTGGACTCCCCGCCGCCCAACCAAAAGAGGGCGGGAGATGACCCTTCAGGAAAATCTCAAAATTCCGGCCAACCGCGAGTATGCCGAAAATCTCTATAAACGGGGCGTGCGCCCCTCCGACTTTGCGGAGTGCCTGGGGCTGCGTCGTTTGCACCCGCCGCCGGAGGGCTGGAAGGAATGGCCGTTCTGTTATGCGGGGAAAGTTGTTGAGGGCTGGGCCGAAGCTGACCGGGCGGAAAATTGGTATACCGACAAACTGTTCCGGGTGACAACCCGCAAGCCGGGACAAACCATCAACCGTGATGAACTCATGGAAACGGCCTCGGCTTTTAACCGGCTTTACCCGGACGGACACCCCGTTATGGTGGTGGATGTACCGCCGCCACTCATTACCCTCAGCGCACCCCATGAAGACGAGGCCGATCTGGGCGATGAGTATTTTTCAGATGACGATCTCGACCCTGATAAATTAGCTGATGAAGGATGGCCGTTATGAGTGACCAGTTGGTCTGGGGCAGCCAGCCTGTCCCATACAGCCAGGAAGCCGAGGAAGCCGTAATTGGCGGGATTCTGGTTGATCCCGATCTGATTTTTACCCTCGCGCTGACTTTGCAGCCAGACGATTTTTTCCTACTGCGGCTGCGGTACATCTACGAAGCGATGTTGGAGATCAACAATCAAGGGAAGCCGGTTGAATATCTGGTAGTAATCGAGGAACTCCGGGGTCGGGGCCAACTGGATGAGATTGGCGGCCCGGCTTACCTGACTCAGTGTATCAATAGCTGTCCCTCCCACATCTACGCCTTACACTATGCGGGTAAGATTTTTGAGTATGCCCAACGCCGCCAGATGATGCGTGTTTCTGACCAGACCCGCGCCGACGCTTTGGACTTAACCCTCCCGATTGAGGATGTCATTGCTAATTTCCAGCAGCGGCTCGAGGCGTCCGTGCGGCTGCCGCGTGAAAATTACCTCCCCGGCGTGGATAGTCTGAATGCTTTTGACATCTACCAGGATCGGTTATTGGAGCGCGCCCAGGCCGGTGAACAACTGTTGTTCCCACCGCCGCCGGAGTGGGGCGGGCTGACGGACTTTATCCCCGGACTCTTTATGGGCAACTTTGTTGTTATCAGCGGCGGGAAGGGCAGCGGCAAGTCCTCCGCTACCGAGCAGTGGGCCGAACATTTTGCGCGACAGGGAGTCTTTACGGAGTACATCTATACCGAGATGAGTGAGGAAGATATGCTCAACCGCCGGATGGCCCGGTACTCCGGGCTGCCGTATCACCTGATCGCCGCCGGTGGTTTTATTCCAAGCCAGCCCAACGGTTACACCCCAGAACAGCGGGAGCGCAAAATGGAAGCCGAACGCGAAATTGCCACCTTTAACAAGCGGCTTTCTTATCATGGGATGCCCGACGTTGAAGCCTCCCGGCTGATGATGCACATCCGCCGTTCCTGGGCGGCAGGGGTCCGGGTCTTTATCCTGGATCACTTTCAGGATGTGCAAGTCGACGTTGGCAAAAACGATAACCCAGTGCGCGCCTTTGAAAAGCTGGTGGTCTGGCTGGCGGCTTTTGCGGCCAAACGGAAATGTATCCTCATTGTGTGCAGCCAGGAAAACAGCGCTGGTTCTACGATGTGGACAAGCAAACTCCTGCAAAAGACCGAACTCCATATTTCGATCAAACGTAAGGAATTAGCAGTCGAGGAAGCCTACAAGCTGGACGGCAATGAATACCGAGCCGAGCCGGGTGAAACGTCCGCTTTTGCGGATTGGATGATTGGTAAAGCCCGTTATGGACGCCGGGGCAAACTCAGGATGTTAAATCATGGTGCGGGCTTCCGGTGGTTGGATGTGGCCCATGTGCAGAAATTAAAAACGGCCAAACCGAGCGGCGCGGCAGCCGTACCGCCGGAACTTCCGGCCAACTACATTCCGCTGGACGACGAGCGGAAAGACATTTTTCAGTAATTGCCATTGACGAGAAAGCAAATGCTTTTTATAATACCAGTAGAAAGCATTTGCTTTATTGAGGGGTTTATGAGGCTCACGCAGACCCAATGCAGACTGATGAAGTGGGGAATTGAGCAGGGGTATATTGCCCGAACAATTCCAGGGCGGCAGGCGCGCCCGCCCGTACTCCGCCGCGCTTTTAACCAGGCCACCATCCGGCGGTTAGTGGCGGCTGGTTATATTCGGTACACCCCCGCCAAAATTTACGTAACCGGGGCCGGGCGGAAGGCGCTCCGCCGGGAGGTGCTTGATGATTGAACCAGTGGTTAACGTTTACCAGGTTGGGGCGGTTGTTTTAGCGGTGGTGCAAGTGGAGGCCATTATTGATGACGATACCCTAACCCAACTGGCAACGCAGGCGGTTGTACAGCAGGGGCGGGTGTTTGACCGCTTTTTGCTCCGCGAAAACAATCAGTGGTCAGCCGTGACTTTTGCGCGAGTGCGCGGCCCACGTAGTGTTGTTTCTCAGGAGGGCGGGGTGCTCCGCCTGTTTCAGGCTCCCATTCGTGACCCGATTACCAGCGAGGAAGTCCAGCGCCTGATCGGGCAGTAGTAACGTCAAGAGGCTCAACCAAATGACCAAAATTCCCTGGACGGATGAAGCCGTCAATTTTTATTCCTGGAACTGCACCCCCGTTGGTAAGGAGTGTGTACATTGTTTTGCCAAAGTGCGGGCGGGACAGTTTGGGTTCAAACCTTCCGCCGGTGCTGATTTTATCGGTGTCCCCGTCTGGCGTGATAAAGCGTATGACGAACTGCGAAAAGTTGCACCCGGCTCAACGGTGTTTATCAACACCCACTCCGACACCTTCCACCCCCAGGTTCCGGTAGACTACCCGCCGCGAATCTTCTCCCTGGCAAAGCAGCGCCGCGACCTCCTTTTTCTCATCCTGACCAAACGCCCGGAAATGGCCGCTGAATATGGTGGGGCGCTGGTGTTTCCACCCAACTTATGGATGGGTGTTAGTGTTGGGATTCAATCTGCGCTGCACCGGCTGGACGTTTTACGCAGCCTGCCGGTAACGGGCGGGCGGTTTGTCTCTTTCGAGCCGCTGTTGGAGGATTTGGGCACGGTTGATCTGACCGGCATCAATTGGGTGATTGTCGGAGCGGAAACCGGGGAGGTTCGGCGGCCCTTTGATGAGATGTGGGGGCGGGCGCTGCGTGACCAGTGTCAGGCGGCAGCCGTTCCCTTCTGGTTTAAAAGTTGTGGCGGGATGTTTCCCGATACCGCGCCCGAACTGGACGGCCAACTCTGGCGGCAGATACCCGAGGCATTCCGGGCGCACCGGGAGCAGCACCGCGTTATCGTCGAAACCCAACAGACAGCCCTTTTTTAGTCAGGAGGCTCAACCCATGACTGATACACCCACTGTCACGCAGAAAACGGCTGCGGATTGGCAGGTACTTTTGGAAGCCGAGGCGCGGGAGCAGCAGGTTATCTGCGAACGGATTGCCGTTGCCCAGGACATGCGTCAGCGTTTTTTTGATCTGTATGTTCGCCCTTATGACGACGAAATCACGGGCCTGCGGGCGCGCTCAGAGGCGGTACATGCCGCCCTTGAAGATATGGCCCGGCTCCACTCCCTGGCAACCGGTGAGCGCGCTTTCCACCCGTCCATTATCGTCAGGGCCAAGCCCCAAACCTGGACATATAACGATGGGGAAGTTCTTAAATGCCTGAAATTTGCCGGGGTTGCTGCACTGATCCGGGTGAAAGAGGAAATTAACCGGGTCGAATTGAACAAGGCGCTGCGCAAGGGGCAATACCTCTGGTTGCCAGTAATCGCCGATCCGCCGGAACTGACCGTCACGATTATGCCCATTGTGGTTTTGGAACGGGAGGCTAACCGTGTCGGCTGATCTATTTCTTCACATTTTGGAGGGCGCGACGGAGGATGATGTTGCGGCTCTCAAAAAACACACCCTCGGCTCTCGGTATTTTAATCCTTTTGAGGAGTTCAACTATGACTCCTACTATGCTGCGACGGTGCGAATTTACAGCACACCCCACATTTTTATTGGACAGGTAAGCTGGTTGGCGGCTTGGGTATCGGATGATCCGGCCAGTTTTATCCCATCGGCCTGTTCCAGGGTTGAGGATATTGTTGGTGACCAACTCCTGGTCATAGATGATACCCTGATTGACCGCATACAAACCGCCCTCAACCTGCCCAATGTTACGCAATATCGTGTAACCGAAAGCCCGCCGGTGATTGAGTTTTTGAATCAACACCGGGGCCGCCGGGCCTTTACGGTGAGTTGGTAGGGGAGGGCGATGATGCCAATGAATACAGAGTTTATGAACCTGTTACTGCATCTGGATGAAGCCCGTCAGGCGGGGCAGGCGTGGGTTAGTCTGTCGGATGAATTTCCCCGGCATATCCGGCGCATCTTGGTTAACAATGGTCTGATTACGGCGCGCGGAAAAACGAGCGCGCGGGAATACCGGATTACCGAGGTCGGGCAGCGGGCGATGGTCACAACAGAACTGCCGGAAACGCCTCCGCAACCGGCAACTCCAGCCGCCTCCACTCCGCTCCAGGAGGGCGAGGAACGGTTTATCCCGGCAGCCGGGCCGGTGATAACTAAACACCCGGAGGCGTGTGCTGCTGGCTGTACCTGTGCTTATCGTCTGGCGCTGGATATTGTGGCCGCCCGGTTGCCGGAAGTCCGGGAATTGGTGGCTGCAATAAAAAAGGTTCAGGGGGTTGCCCAATAATGACGCGGACGCCGATCCGATATGCACCCCGGCATATTTCCCCAAAGGCCGTTTTGTGGATGAAGGCCCGGCTTGAAACCGGGTCTGACTGGCAAATCCTACTGATTGAGGCGCTGCCGCCTCAACTCTTTTTGGTGTACGCCCTCACGGGGAAGTACCCGGAAATAACCACCAACCAACTGATAGCCGAATTGCCAGGGCTGCTCCCTAACCATGCGTCCAATTTGCTCAATGAACTTTGGCGGTACAATTTGGTTGAACGGACAGAGCGCAGGGACAACACCGGCAAATATTATGTTTATCGGAGGGTCAGTGAACGAGGAACCCGAAACCACGCTGGAAGCCTTGTCTAATCTCCGTCAAAGCCTGGTTAACCTCTGGCGCGCAATGGGCGTACCGCAAGCTGCCGAGCGGCTGTTGATTCGTATCATGCGACTGATGGAAAGGCGGATTGAAGATGCCCACAAGACGACCTGAAACTTTACGGCTGGTGCTGGATGGGCGCGGACAGCCGCCGCGCCCAGATTGGCTGATTTGGTTGAAGGCGACTCCGCCACAATATCGCCGGGTACAGATTATCTCCCCATTGCGTTTAATACCGAATAGGGAAATTGCCCGTAGCGCCAAACAAATATTTCTAGATACCCTCGACATAAAGTTATATGATGCTTTTGACCAGTGGTCGGAAAAACAGGTGTTAGATGGTTTTCAGCGATGGATGCAGAACAGGAATCGCCATGACTGACCAGCAGCTAACCTTAGATGAACAAAATCTTCTCCGGCTGCTTCAACGACTAAAAGCTCAGATCATCTTGATTGAAAAACAGCAGACCGATTATCTCATTCAATTGCCTGATGACAGCCTGGGTATCGTTCAAGATGTTTGTTTGCTCCCCGACGGTAAACACCAAATTACTTACCGGTGTGGGCAGCAGATAGAGGTGATCGAAACCGATGGGTCAGATGCCAAGTTCTACAGATTTAACGCGCCCAAATGGGAGTTTGAGTATCAGCGGACTGAAATCGAGTGGCCGGAGGTTATTAGTTTTGGGAGTTGGAGGGCATATGATGGTCAAAAGTGACCAGCAGCACCAGGCCGCCCGGCGGCAAACAACAGAGATGATTGAGCGGATTGAACGTGCGTGTGGCAGCACCCCGCTCGGCACGGCTCAAATGCTGAACGGGGTAGAACTGCTGGCCGCCTGCGCCAGTGTAGGTATTATGCCGGATGATCTGCAAACCGTTGTTCTGAGTACCTATCCCCACCATGCCGAGGAAATCATTCGCGTACTGACTTGGTTTCGGGAGGTTCAAGGCACGGTCATTGCAGGCCATTTGCCGGAAGGGGATGACTGACTAAATCTTTCTTAAGAAGCCGCCGACTTTGTGGGAACTAGCCGATGGGTGGACGGAGGGGTAGGGATATAAACGAAAAATTTGCCAAACATAATAATAGAGGCCATAATTGAAATTGTGACCAGGCAGCTAACAACACAAAACTATGGCGCAAATTTTCATCTCTTACAGTCGGACAGATCGTTCGTTCCTTGACAGCTTTGTTCCGCTTATTCGCAGAGTCTATGGCAATGACTGCCTCTGGTACGACGATGACATTCACGGCGGCGCAGACTGGTGGGAAACCATCATAGCGGAAATCGGCCAGTGCCGGTTATTTGTCTATCTAATTTCCAATGAAGCGATCGAGTCGTCTTATTGTCAGGCAGAACTGCGCGAAGCCCTGCGCCTGGGCAAACCCATTCTGCCGGTGATCGTGCGCCGCCTCAATCCGGCTTACCCCGGTCATGTCCCGGACGATCTAAAAGCCATTCTTGCCCGGACACAGTACCTTGATCTCATCAACATGCATGATACGGAGCATGTTGCCGATCTGTACGCCGCTATTCATCACTTGTTCCAACAAACTTCGGCTCGGCCACCTACGCCGCAGACCGCCCAACCCGTGCCGCAGCCGCTTGTGTCTGACAAAAAACCGAACCGAAACCCGCGATTAATCGGAACCGTGATTGCCATAGTCATCGGATTGGTGGGAATTGCGCTTGTAGCCAATGCGCTTCAGGGCAATAAGCCGTCCGAATCCACCCCAATACCGCAACCAACAACGGTGGTGGTTGTCCAAAATACGGTCACACCAACGCCGTCACTCACGCCCACTGCTGCACCGACACTAGCCCCTACTCCGACATTGGAAATCGCCTATGTCGTGCAAACGCTCGATGCCCAGGCTACGCTCGATCAGGCGACCCTGAACGCCCATAACACGGCAATTGCCCGCGCGACGGCCTATGCCGCTGGAACGCAAGATATCTTCAACCAAACGGCTATTGCCGAGCGGTGGACAGCTACCCCCACCCCCAATATCACCGCCAGCATTGAGGTTTACCGCACCCAACAGGCGGGAACGGCCACCATGCAGTTTATCGCGGCTCAAACGGCCACGGCTGCCGCCTGGACGGACACCCCCACGCCGACCCCAACCTGGACACCTTCGGCAACACCTACTAAAACGTCAACCCCGACCAACACACCAACGCTGTCTCCATTTCTAATCGCCAGCACTCCGGTTGTCCACAATGCCGACTGGACACCAGTGGAACAGGATTTTGACGGCGTGACGATGGTGCTGGTTCCGGCGGGCTGTTTTGAGATGGGCAATGACCCTGAAGTCCAATATTGGGATGGTAGTAGCTGGGTGCAGGGTGTCCCCAGCGGCGGCCAGCAGTGTTTTGACCAACCGTTCTGGCTGGACAAATATGAAGTCACAAACGCGCAGTACAAAAAGTGCGTGGCTGCGGGTGCTTGTACGCCGCCGGAGGATCGAACGGCTTACGATGATACCGCTGCTGCCGACCATCCTGTCGTTTATGTGGACTGGACGCAAGCCCAAACGTATGCGGACTGGCGCGGTTGTGTTTTACCGACGGAGCGTGAGTGGGAATATGTCGCGCGCGGGCCGGACGGACTGCTTTTCCCTTGGGGCAATGATTTTGTGGTCGATAATGTGGTCTTTGGGGACAATTCTGGCGGGCAAACCGCCCGTGTGGGTAGCAGGCCTGGTGGTGCTTCCTGGGTGGGGGCGCTGGATTTAATTGGTGACGTCTGGGAATGGGTGAGCAGTGCCTATGCGGCTTATCCTTATAACCAAGATGATGGGCGAGAAGATATGAATAGAACAAATGCCACGCGGGGGTTGCGAGGCGGGTCGTTCGGCAGCGGTCAGTACGTCGCGCGCGCGGCCTATCGCTACCTCAACTATCTTTATGGTCGTGACAGCAGTTTCGGGTTTCGGTTAGTTTGTCGTCCCCCATCTCCCATCCCTGGCCGCCGGGAGGACGGTCTGCCGCAGGCCGAGGCGCGTCCCTAGCGGGATTTCCTGCGGTCATAGCCGCCAGCCCTCATTAAAATCCCGCCAGCGGCGGGGTAAAAATTTTGAGTACGGTGAAGCCTAACGCTGGTCACCAATTGCAAAGGTTCTCATGAGCAAGAGTAGTATTCGCCGGTGGGCCGTTCGGCAGTACGAAGGCAACGTGCAGCCCTGGCCGCTGTGGGCGCGTTTGGTACTTGGAGCAGGGCTGCTGCTTCTAGTATTGAAGGCGTTAGGGGTGTTATAACTTTCCATTCCCGATGGGTGAATTTTGTAAAGCAAGTTTCCCACTCTTAATCACCAATCAAAATGCAAAGAATGCCCGAAACCCTTTATACTGGTTAGAGTGTGACTCCTGTATTTCCCGCACCCCGAAAGGCACAAGTTTATGAGCTGGCTACTTGAAGGTATAGCTGTCAACCTCGCATACGACCTTCTTAAACAAGGAGCCAGTCTCCTGCATACCGGGTTACGCGGCGATCCCCAATTGCGTACCCTCCATGCAGCTTATAAACAGGCGTTTCAGGTTGCTTTGGAAACAATATTAAAAGATGCCTCCTCCGCCGAAATTGAAAATACAGAGCGGGAACTGAAACGGTTTATCCAACAGCCAGGGATAAGACACCTGCTGCTGGATATTGCCTTGAGTGAGCGCAGACCGGCGCTGGACGAATTACAGGCTGAGGCCGGTATCACTTTTAGCTTGCTGACCTTGCGGGTAATGGATGCGTTTTTGGCCGAATTGGTGGTAGAACTGCGGGTGCAAGCCGAGGACGCTGAAAGTCCACTTTACAATCTCGTCAGCCTGGGCAAGCTGGAACAGATTAATCAGGCAGTGAAAGCCCTCCCAGACGACGTGCGCGATGTCAAAACCTTGCTGCTACGGCTACTGGAACAGCCTGCACCTATATCGGATTATTTGTTGGCCCGAACAACCGCTCCGATTTTTATTTCCTACTCCCGCGCCAATACCGAGTTCGCCAGTAATCTCACTGAAAAACTGGTGACGTTGCAGTTTCACGCCTGGCGCGATCGGCATGAGCTGGCGGGTGGCGACGACTGGTGGCGGCAAATCCAGGAAGCGATTGAAGCCGCTGACACGATGGTTTTATGTATGTCGCCGCACGCACTGGCGTCGAAATTCATTGCGGACGAGTGGCATCATGCCCGACGGATGGGCAAACGGGTGATTCCGGTGGTAGCCGAAGCAGTGGATTTCGACATCGTGCCGCGCTGGATGCAACGGGCGCATTGGTTCGACTTCCGCCCGGAGGCGGCAGAGGCGGATGTGCAGTGGCGGGCGTTTATCACCCAACTGAATACGCTCTACCTGCCACGCCAGGTGCCGTTTATGGCCGAAGACCTGAAAGATTTTGTGGCGCGCCCGACAGAGTATGAGGCGCTGGTACGAGCGTTGGTGGATGAAAAGCAAGGCGCGGTGGCGATT
>DATALK010000128.1:0-7134 GCA_036261085.1 Phototrophicaceae bacterium
TACGCCGACCAGATCGCCACCTTTGTAACCTTTAACGGTGGGCAGGCTGTCCCAGGTTTCCAAATTGCGCGGCTTGAATACTTTCGCACTTTTCGCAAAACGATCCGGGAAAATCTGGTAAAAAACGGCATCTTTCACCCATTCGGGCGTTTGAATTTTCGGCATGGCGCGCTCACTCCCCAGCTTGTGTTACAATCAAAAGGGTCAGATGTGAAAGTGATATATCCTGGTACGGACACGATATATCGTGTCCGTCCACTATACCCAGGCCGTGTTATAAGCGCACTATGGAATGAGTCCAAATCCGAAACCCGACCCACATGCTAAACCCGCCGCTACCCCGGAATCTACTCCGGCAGAATCGCCACGTATTGCGCTGCCGCTGCCCAATTACACGCTGTCAACCGTGTGTCCCGCCTGCAACGCGCCGACGGTTCGCCGCGCCTGCAAAGTGCGCTGTGAGCGCTGCGGCTTCATGTGGGATTGCAGCGAGTTATGAAAAAACAGATATTTTCGTTACCGCGAATTGGTTTTAGCCTGACCTGGATAGGCTTCGTCCTGCTGGCGGGGTGTTCGGCGTTTGATGCTCCCTACCGGCGAGTTTCCGGTTTGACACTGACGACCACCCCGGATTTTGTCATTGATGTACGTTCCGTCAGTGGCAATTACCCATCGGATGAGATGTGTATCGAAATTTCGCAGGAAAAGTTGTGGGAGGCCGGAAATGAGGCTGGCGACCTTTCCCAGCATTTGAGTCAAAAATCCCATATCATGGTGGATGGGCAAGTTGTGCCTCAAGATGATATTATTGCCTGGGTGTATTTAACCTACAACCTGATGAAAGACAAGGAAACGGGAGAATTTGGTTCTGTAGGTGGCGAAATTTCATTCTGCTTTGAAATCGGCTTTGTTGCTCCGGGAATGCACACTGCCGTTCTTGAGACTCAAACAATGAGCGGCAAGCCCTATTCGTACACCTGGGGATTTGATGTTGTTGCCAGTTTTGAACCTAATCCGACCCTAGCAATGCCTACCCTGGCTCAGTTGCCCCCTGTGACACCGGCGAAATGAGATAAATGCACCGCGCCTGCAAAGTGCGCTGTGAGCGCTGCGGCTTCATGTGGGATTGCAGCGAGTTATGAAAAAACAGACATTTTCATTACCGCAAATCGGTTTTAGCCTGACCTGGATAGGGTTCGTCCTGCTGGCGAGGTGTTCGGCGTTTGATGCACCCTACCGGCGGGTTTCCGATTTAGCGCTGACGGCTACCCCTGATTTTGTCATTGATGTGAGTTTCGTCAGTGGCAATTACCCATCAGACGAGTTGTGTATCGAAATTTCCCAGGAAAAGTTATGGGAAGCCGGGAATGAGGCCAACGAACTTTCCCAACATTTGAGTCAAAAATCCCATATCACGGTAGATGGGCAAGTTGTGCCCCAAGACGATATTGTGGCTTGGGTGTGGGCAACGATCCATTTTGAATATGATGAAACCGGGACATACAGTGGGTCATATGGTGGCGAAATTTCATTCTGCTTTGAAATCGGCTTTGTTGCCCCGGGAACACACACTGCCGTTTTTGAGACGCAGACGATGAGCGGCAAGCCTTATTCGTACACCTGGGGATTTGACGTTGTTGCCAGTTCCGCCCCCAATCCCACGCCATCGCTGCCAACACCGTTTTTGTTGCCCACTCTGACACCGACAAAATAGGTTAAAATCGTTCCTGATAGGCTATACTCACCAGCCGATGCCAGTTCATTTTATAGTGGAGCGTCCCATGAAAGTGTTATTTATTGGCGGCACGGGGATTATCAGCACGGCGGTGAGCCGTTTGCTGGTCGAACGCGGGTTTGATCTCTATTTGCTGAATCGCGGCCAGCGGCAGGCCCCAATCCCCGGCACAAAAAGTTTAACCGCTGACATGCGCCAGCCGGACAGTGTGCGCGCCGCGCTGCAAGGTCATCAGTTTGATGTCGTGGTGGATTGGATTGTCTACACGCCGGAAGAAGTCGAACGCGATCTGGCGCTGTTCCAGGGACGCACCAAGCAGTACATCTTTATCAGTTCGGCCTCAGCTTACCAGAAACCGCCGACCCATCCCATCATCACCGAATCCACGCCGCTGTACAACCCCTATTGGGAATATTCGCGCAACAAAATCGCCTGCGAACTGCGCCTGCTGCAAGCCTACCGCGATGATGGTTTTCCCGTCACGATTGTGCGCCCGTCGCTGACCTACGACCCTAATTTCCCGGTGGCGCTCGGTGGCTGGGGCACGTATACCATCGCTGACCGGATGTTAAAAGGCCAGCCGGTGATTATTCATGGTGATGGTTCATCGTTATGGGTGGTCACTCACGCGGAAGATTTTGCGCGCGGGTTCATTGGGCTGCTCGGCAATGGGCAGGCCATCGGTCACGCTTTCCACATCACCTCCGATGAGGTGCTGACGTGGAATCAGATTTATGAAACGCTGGCCGACGCGCTGGGCGTGGAAGCCAATATCGTTCACATCGCGTCGGATTTTATCGCGCAGGTCGCGCCGCAGCACAGCGGCTCGCTGTTAGGGGATAAATCCTGGAGCGTGATCTTTGACAACAGCAAAATTAAAACGTTTGTCCCCGGCTTCCAGGCCGTGATTCCATTCCGCGAGGGCATCCGCCGCACCCTGGCCTGGTTTGACGCCGACCCCAGCCGGAAGCGTGTGGACGAAACCGCGAATCAGGAATTAGATGCGATTCTCGCGGCGTATGGCACGCGATGAGGCATCGGGCGGCAATTGTCAGCTTTCCGCAAAATATTTCGAGTGGTACGAACACGATAAATCGTGCCCCATAGACGGGACGGCGATTTAAGTGGTGCGCTGCCCTGGGTTCAAAACCCAGGGCTACCAGAAAAGCCAAGCCCACTAAAGGGGCTGATAAGAATTTAGTCGGGCATTAACTAGCCCCTTCAGTGGGCTTAAAGCCGCCGAAGGCGGCCCATTCAGCCAGAGGGCTTTGAGCCTCTGGCGACCAAAACGCTTAACTTGCTGTCCAGGGGACACAACCTATCGTGTCCCTACCATTTTATGATTCCCCAGCTTTGAATACCGCCCCCCTTTTCGGGTGTATTCGGAAATAGGGGTCGGTTATTCTGACGACGCCAAAGACCAGAAGACCCTATGGTTCCAGGAAAGCCTGCTGCAAACAGGTTGCCGAGTCAACCCTGCCGCTTCCGGCAGCCTGCTTCGAGCAGGCTTTGCCTATTCAGCCGGAGGGCTTTCAGCCTCCGGCGCCGCCCAGCGGCGTTTGCCCCAGAAACCGAATGCACCCCCCTTTTCAACCTGCATTGCCAAACCGCCCATGTTCGCTGATAATGAAACTAGTAGCTCGACAAGATTAGTTGTAGGGGCAACCCGATGTGGCCCGCCGGGGAGCGCACACCGGTACTCCCGAAAAGAAGATTTTGTGCGGCTGGAAATCCAGACCGCATTCCAACTTCAGAAACCGGTGTGTCCCATCTGGGTGCAGCGCCGGGAACCGCTGCCGGAGCCGCTGCGATCCTGGGTTTACCACCCGCGCGGCAGGCGCGGCCTGACCCGGATTTTCATAAAACTAAAGAGGTTGTGATTCAACACAGCCAAGCGGTACTGAGTTTAGAAGACCCGGCAACCTGAACGGAGCAGCGGCATGGGCAAACCTGCCAACCAGAATGGCCGATCAACTTTTTTGATTGTGGATGATGATCCCGCTTTTGTCCTCATCGTGGAAATGGTGCTGAAACGCGCCGGCTATGCTGTCCTGAGCGCATCTAACGGCGAAGAGGCCTTAGAAATGGTTCAGATTCATTGGCCGGATGTGATTTTAATGGATGATTTGCTGCCCTTACTGGCAGGCAGTGAGGTCTGCTACCGGTTGAAACAAAACCCCGATACGGCGCAGATTCCGGTGATTCTTGTCAGCGCGGGGGATCGGGTGCGGGATGCGGATTTGATGCGCGCGATTGGCGCGGATTATGTGTTAGCCAAGCCATTTAAATTGGAAGATTTGGTTAAAATTTCAGCAAACCTACTCCGTTGACAACGGCAGTTGAGCGTGTTTAAAACCTGACAGCCTTTAGGGGGCCGATATGGCAGCAGATGACCAGCAACCAGCACAGACCAGCAACCCAATGATTTTAATTGTTGATGATGATTTGTCTTCGATTCGCATTCTGGAAATGGGGTTAAAGCGGGCCGGATACCAGACCGTCGTGACCCCAACAGGCCGCGAGGCGCTGGAAATTATCCAGTCGCACCGGCCTGACCTGATTTTGATGGATGATTTTTTGCCTGTGCTGGCGGGCAGTGAGCTTTGCCGCCGACTCAAATATAATCCTGAGACGGCGACCATTCCGATTATTCTGGCAAGTGCGGGCGAACGCATCCGCGATCAAGCCTTAATGCAGGAAATTCGCGTGGATTATGTGCTGAGCAAGCCATTTAATCTCACTGAGTTAATACAGATTGTCGGATCATTGCTGGGTTAATTGAATTATCACGGTTACGGGGCAGTTTTTTTGGGACACCCGGTTGTCGTCGAGGGGGATAAAAATGCTGAATCACAACCGCACGTTTTTAATTGTAGATGATGAACCGGACTTTGCGGTGATTTTGGAAATGATGCTGAAGCGCGCCGGGTATCAGACTATCACCGCGTCCAGTGGGGGCGAGGCGCTGGGGTTAATTCAACAACACCAGCCAGATGTGGTGCTGCTGGATGACATGCTGCCGATTATGAACGGCAGCGAAGTTTGCCGCCGCCTGAAACAGAATCCCAGCACCGCGTCCATTCCGGTGATTCTGATGAGCGCGGCGGAACAACGCCTGCGCGATCACAATTTTATCCAGACGATAGGGGCGGATTGTGTCCTCATCAAACCGTTCAAACTGGACGAATTGGTTGAGGTCGCGGCCCGACTGCTGGCCTAAACCAACCGGAGGCCGAGCCGTGTGCCCCGCCTCCGCTGCAGATCGTTAAAGCTGTTCGCTCACCGGTTGGGCCGCTGGCCGCACCCGCTGCTGGCGCTGCCGCCGGTTCTGGTACTCCGCCAGGAAGTAGCTGCCCACCACAAACAGTCCGGCGATGATTTGGAGCATAATCCCCTGCCAGGTGGCAAACAGGCCAAACCACTGTCCCAGCCAGAACGGGAAATAAACGCCGTTGATCGGCGTAATCGGCAGCCAGCCCACCGACTGCATGACGTGAACGGTGTTGCCGACCATAATCAGCAGCACCCCGCCGATCATAACCCCGGTCACAATCAGCATCTTTTTATACGGCAGCCGGACTTGCAACGCGAAGGTAATCAGACCGACAATTGCCGTGCCAAATAACCCCAGCGCCACACCTTGCAGAACGATACTGGCTCCCGCTTCCAGCACCAGCGATTGCAGGAACAGCACGGTTTCAAAGCCTTCGCGGTAAATGCTGGTGAACCCCAGCAGCACCAGACCAGCGGTCTGGCTGAGGGTAATCACGGCGATGCCGCCCACCAGCCGCCGCTTACGGGCATGGAAATTTGCCATCCAGCCTGTCCAGTAAACCTTATGGAAAAACCAGTTGGTAATCAGCAGCAGGACGCCGATAGCGATCAGCGAGACCACTGCTTCCAGGCGTTCGCCCAATGGCAGCAGCAGCGACAGCAAGTTAGTGGCGAACCACCAGGTGATTGCCGTCGCCACAAAGGCCAGCGCCGCACCCATGACCAACGGGCGGCGATAGCGGCGCTCTTCCAGCGTGCGCAGACTTGCCAGCAGCGACGCCAGAATCAGCACCGCTTCCAGCCCTTCGCGGAAAACAATCACCGCCGCGTTGCCAACCACCGCTCCCGGAGCGGCTTTGGCGCTGTTCAGCAGGTTTTGCGCGTCGGCAAAGGCCGCGCGCAGGGTCGTCAGATTGGTTTTAATGGCCGCGACTTCGGCCTGTGTGCCTAAGAGGGTTGCCAATCCGGGCTGGTCGCTGGTTCCCTGCCAGAACAGACTCTCAATCTGTACCGCCAGATCGGGCGCGAAACCGCGCAGCCGTTGTTCCATCCCCAGTTCCAGCAGCGCGTAGGCTTCCAGCCGCGAGGATTCCGCCAGTGCATACTCGCCTTGTTGTACCGCCGTTTCCACCTGATCGAGTACCGACAGAATCACATCCACATCCGAGTCCGTATTACTGGCCCACTCCGCCGGGATGACCTCGGTAAACCGGCGGCTGATTTCGTCGGTGGTTGTTTGCAGGGCGGATGGTTCCGCAACGGCGCGAATCTGGGTGATGACCTGGGGCAGCAGTTGAGCAATGCGCGTCGTGTTGGCGGCGTCTCGTGTGGCTAAGGCGGGTTGAAGATCGGCAAACGCTGCCGCCGCGCCTTCATAGAAAGTCAGCGCTTCCTGAATTTCAATGTCGCTGGTAACGACGCCATTGCGTACACCCCGCGCATATTCAACGGATACCAGCGCGATAAAGCGGCTGAACTGCCCGGCCCGGCGTGCCAGTTCTGCTTCTGACAGCGGCGCGGCGCGAAAACCGGCCAGCAGCGTGTCCACCTGTTCCCTGGCGGCGGCATATTGACTGGCATCCTCGGCAACCACCAGCGCCGTTAACGCGACTTGGATTTCAGCCAATGAATCTACGCCGCGCTGTTTTTCATATGCCTCCGCCAGGATGGCAAAGTAACCGGCGGCCAGTGCCGTTTCCTCCGTTTGGCGAATGGTAAAGCCGTTGGCCTGCGCGTCGTCGGCATCGTTGAGCGCGGCGGTCAACTGCGCCTGATAAGTATCCAGCAAATCGGCGGTCACTCGTTCCAGCGCCACTTCCGGCGTAATTTCACCTCGGCCCAGCGCTTGCACCGCTAAAGTGGCATCCGCGCCGGGGCGCGAAAAGCGCGTCGAAACGCGAAACTCCCGCAGGGGCAGCCAGCGCGCGGCGGTGACGGCATCACCCGCTTGAATCGCGGTGGTAATTACTTGAGTGCTGCCGGCCAGCAGTCCGGCCCAAATGTACCCGCGTGCGGCGGCGAGTTGGCGCGCGTTCCCAGCCTCGGCGGCGGTCAGCGCGTCCGCAAAAGCAGCTTTAAGCGGTGAATCAATCACATCTTCAGCAATCTTGCTTTCAAAAACGCGC
>DATALK010000140.1:0-2483 GCA_036261085.1 Phototrophicaceae bacterium
CCGCGTCCTGCGCGAACGTCGGCACCACGGCCAGTAACAAAACGAGGATGGCGATCAGTGTTTTTTACACCATAGTACTCATGCTCCTTAGTGTGAAAGGTACATCCGGCATTGTAGCAAACCCCTCTCGATCAAGATAGCGCCGCAAGCCCGAAATTAACAACCTTTTATAATATTTTTACAGGTTTAACTGGATTTTTATGACTGGCAGTGCTGGTAGATGGAACGCGGCCTACATTTCATAATGGCTGGACTTCCCCGGTTCTTTTGACCCGTTGCCCCTTAAAACTTTGAACAAATGTTCACCCTTTCCACGCCATTTTCCCTTATAATAGTGCGGTGGGGAAACATTTTGCGGCTCACCGGCCCTGGTCTCTACAGGATGGAACTAGATCATACCGCCTCGGCATGTGCATTTCGGTCAGGAGAATTTGCCCATGATTTTCAGGAAACTACGCCTGTGGTTTGTACTCATACTTATCCTGATCTTGGCCCAGCGGCATTATGCCAGTGCCCAAGACAACATCCGTATCGCTTCAATTGCCTGGAATAAAGATAGCTCCAAACTCGCCCTCGGCTATGATGACGGCACAGTTGAAATCATAGACCCAACCGGAAAAAGCCTTACCACTTTTCATCTGAATGAATACATTGCTGAGGTGGAATGGAGTCCCACCGATACCAATCGCCTTGCCGTAGCTGCCAATATATATAACCCCGACATTATAGGGAATACTGTGTCTATCATAAATACAGCAATCCAACCGGCGCAAGCGGAAACCATCCTGGACGGCGCTCGAGGTGTAAATTCGATTGAATGGCGTTCTGACGGAACCGAAATCGCCGCTGCCATTAACGTGATTGACCCTGTCATGGGGCGTGAATACAGTGAAGTACGGATATGGAATGCCAGTTCAGGCGTACTCGTGAATACGACCTATCTTTCCATTACCGGAACCATAGATTGGTTAACTGGCAGCAATAAAATAGCAGCGGAAACAGCTGAAAGCGGTGTGCTACTTTGGGATCTATCCAACAACCAAATAACACCGGTCTACGAACCGGATGAATTTGAGATTCTTTTTTCGATAGCCTGGAGCGAAGATGGGATTTACCTTGCTGCTGGTAGTGGAGGTAGCGGGATAAATTTGCAGATTTTGAACCTGGTTACTGGTCAACGGCAAATATTAGCTAGTGACGGTAACAATGTCGCCACTGTTGCTTGGAGCTGCGATGGGCGGCTGGCGGCCTTTTATCCTATCGCTGAACAAATCAAAATCTATGCCGGAGAAACGGGAGCCGAGTTACAAAGTTTTGCGGTAGATCGAAATGTTGTACTGGCCTGGAATTCTGATGGAACTCGATTTGTTTATGGCAGCAACAAAACTAATATCCAGTTTCTGTCGATGACCAGTCAACTGCTTCCCACTCACATTCCAACCGCTCCGGTTTTACCGGAAGCGGATAACCAGGAAAAACCTTATGCAGCTTCAAAGTGTGAATTTGGGTTATGAACAAACCATATTCCGCTCGTTCTATGACACCAAGACCAGCGAAGCGCTCTTGCATCAGATACTCCCCGCGCCCGCCGGGATTATGAACGTCGTTTAGCCGAATACCGATAAGTTGGCAGCAGCGGCGGCAGACCCCCTATCCCTCCGCCGCTGCCAACTTTGCAACCTTTGTGCCGTTATGTTCTTGTGCCTCTGGGTTAGCCCGAGGCGGCTTTCCGGTTGCGCCGCACCGTCCGAATAATCAACCAGACGGGGATCCCGATAATAAGCGCCAGTGGTAGGCCAATCACCACCAGAATGATGAGCAAATCAACCAGGCCGCGCAGCAAACCAACTAACACCGCCAGGGCTTCTTCGACGGTTCGGCCCGGATTCCAACCAGCAGGCCGCGCCCTTAGCGCCGGTGGACACTTCCGGCCTTGTGGTTAGCCAAATGGCGACGCCAGTTTGACGCGGTTGGTGTTGGAATTCACCACCCAACCGCCCATTTCTTCAGTCAGGCTGGTGATGCTGGTGAAGGTTGTTTCCGGGTCATCCACCACGATGCTGAGACTGGCCGTGCGTAAAATCACGCGCTGGGGCGTTGTGCCATCCGTGTCGGTTGTCGCGGGGCGCGGCGTCGCCATTTGGCTAACCACAAGGCCGGAAGTGTCCACCGGCGCTAAGGGCGCGGCCTGCTGGTTGGAACTGGAAGTCTGAGATAGTAAGCCGCCACCAGACTGGCTGCCACACGCCGCCAGGATACTGAGCAAAACCACAAGAACAATCACGAGACGTTTGGACATGAGGGCCATCCTTCGATTGGAACGAGCCTGTTTAGATTATATGACGTTTGGATAGGTATCGCGGTTCCCAAATTGTTTATTCTGTATCGTTCGCGCCTCGGCTATAATGCGCGAGTAAGGAACAATCAAGGGGTAGGGAATAATGACCAATTCGCCGCGCGCACTGGCGCTGGTGGGAATGCGA
>DATALK010000143.1:0-9642 GCA_036261085.1 Phototrophicaceae bacterium
TTGAGAATGCCTTCCCAACCCGGTGTTTCGGTTGCCAGGAATTCGGGTTCGGTGAGCGTGTCCAGAATCCGCAAAGCGTAATCGTGATACCGTTCGGCGCGGGTCTGGTTGCCGGTTAACTGCGCCAAATCCAGCAGGCCGCTGGCCGTGATGGCGGCGGCGGAGCTTTCGTAAGGGTAGGGTGGCTGCGGTTCCATCCAATCGTTGGGGGGAACGCCGTGTTCGGGCGTGTTTTCAATATAAAAGTTCGCGCAGGCTTCCGCCGTTTTCAGGAAACGGGGATCATGGGTATAGCGGTAGACGGTGCTGAAACCGTAAATGGCCCAGGCTTGCCCGCGCGCCCACGATGAGTCATCGCGCCAGCCCTGATGGGTGCTTTGCCGGATAAAGGCGCCGGTTTCGAGATCAAACAACCCTTCATGCGAGGTGCTGCCATCCCCGCGCACCAGATACCGGCGGGTGGTCAGGCAGTGCTGGGTGGCGATGCGTTCCAGGTCGGCGTCCTGCTGCTGGTGAGCCGCATAAAAAATAATGCCGACATTCATCATGATGTCAATAAACAGGCTGTCCTGCGCCACAAACGAGGCGAGGTACTGCCCCTTTTCCTGAAAACGTTTTGCCAGGGTCGTTCCCGCTTCCACCACGACAGCATTTATGGCTGGGTCGTCGGTGACAGCATACCAGCGTTTCCAGGTGGACATGAATAAAAAGCCCAGATCATGGACGGTACGATCCGTTTTGCGGTGTTCAATCAGCCGCGAATAGTGTTCGGCTTTCTCCCGCCACCACGAGTCGCCCGTGTAGCCGTAGAGCAGCCAGAGCTGACCGCCCAGGAAGCCTTCACACCAGTTCGTCCAGTTTTCGCCGGTATGCTGCCAGTGGCCGTTAACCGTATACATGGGAAAATAATCAGGATGCCGCTCGATGAGGTTTTTAAGCTGGCGGGCGGCAAAATCAAACGCGGTTTGATATTTATGGGCCGAAAAGGTTTTCATGATGCGGTGTGACCATTTCTATTTGTGGTTAGCGCGTGTGCTTTCTCGAATGACTAAATCCGGCATCAGCACCCGTTGGTGGAGTTCCGTGTCGGGGTTATTGATGAGTTCAATCAGATACTTCACCGCAATTTCGTCCTGTTTGGCGAAGCGAAAATCAACGGTGGTGAGTGGGGGTTCGGTATAGTTTGCCAGTTCGGTGTTGTCAAAACTCATCACGGAGACATCGCGGGGAATGCGCAAGCCGCGTTCATGCAGCGCCCGCAGTGCCCCCATCGCCATATTGTCGGTTCCGGCCAGCAGCGCGGTAAATGGCTCGCCGGTATCCAGAATTTTGCAGGCGGCCTCATAGCCAGCTTTCATCGAATAATCACCTTCCGCTGATGGCCCTGGTTCCAGCCCATTTTCGAGCAGTACATTTTTCCAGGTAGTGTAGCGCCAATAACCATTGATGAGTTCAGTAGAGGGCGGGATGGCCGCGATTTGGCGGTGTCCGAGTCCGATGAGGTACTCCACCGCTAACCGGGTGGCATAAATCTGGTCGAAGCCGACCCAGGCCAGTTTGGAACCGGGGACATAATCGCGGCGCACCAGCGGAATACCGTTATGGAATTTTCGCAGTTCAGCATCGGGGAGGCGGAGGCGCGGCGCGTACATCAGAATGCCATCTACCATCCGGGCGGCGGCGCTGTCAAAGGCTTCGGCCAGGTGGGTTGATTCCGTTTCTGAAATCAGCAGGTTGTACCCGTTTTCTCTGGCGATGTGGGCCATGTTTTTGGTGGAGTCCGCTAACCGGCCTCCATACTGGACATCCACGACAAACAGTTCCAGCGTATGCGAACGATTGGTGGTCAGCATTCGGGCGACTTTATTGGGGTGGTAGTCCAGTTCGTCCATCACCTGCTGAATCCGGCGGCGGGTCGCAGCCGATACGCCGGGTTTGTCATTCATGACGAGCGAAACCGTCTGATAAGAGACGTTTGCCACTTTGGCGATGTCGCGGATCGTGACGGTTTTCTTTCTTTCAACCATAGATGACCTGACAAAAGGCGATAATTAACTTGACCGTTCACGTTATCATCTGGACAAAATAAACGGATATGACTGGAAAGGGACGATTGTGGGACGAATTTACCGACAATTAGTTGCATTTTACCGGAAATCTGTTATAAAATCAAATTGACCGGTCAAGTAAACTTTTCATGTCTCAGATGAGACCAAACAATTTTTTGAAAGGATGTATCCCTTATGCAACACCGTAAATACGCCCTTCTTCTTGGTTTGCTCCTCACGGTTCTGTTGTTGTCGGTGGCGACGGTGGCCCAGGCCCAAGACCCCATCCAACTGCAAATGACATGGTGGGGTTCGCAGGCGCGCCATGACCGTACCATCAAGGTCGTGGAAATGTACGAAGCCGAAAATCCCGGCATTGATATTGTTTATGAATTTGCTAACTTCAACGATTACTGGACGCGCCTGAACACCCAGGCCGCCGGTGGCAGTCTGCCCTGTGTCATGAATCAGGATTACGCTTATCTGGCCGAGTGGGCCAAACGCGGTCTGCTGCTCCCGCTGAATCCCTATTTTGAAGATGGCACGCTGGATGTGTCCAACGTGGATGAAGGCTATCTGAAAGGTGGCGAGGTTGATGGGCAGTATTACGGCTTGAGCCTGGGGACCAACTCGCAGGCTATCATCCTCGACGTGGATGCGTTCGAAAAGGCTGGGCTGGAACTGCCGTCGCCCGATTGGACGTGGGCCGAATTTGAAGAAACCGCCGTCGCGCTGCATGACAAACTCGATATTTGGGGCTACGGCTCACCGAGTCTGGCGGACGATCAGTTGGCCTGGACTTCGCTGAATCTGGGTTACGGCCTCCAGACCTTCTCCGATGACGGCACGGCACTGGGTTACACCGATGACCAGCCCCTGATTGACCACTTTAATATGATTCTCCGCTTGCAGGAAACCGGCGCGATTGAAACCGCTGAAGAAATCACCGCTGAAGGCGACACTGGCCCGGAAAATTCACCCATCGTGACTGCGCGTTCGGCCATGCAGTACCAGTGGAGCAATCAGGTGGTCGCTATTTTCAAGGCGGCGGGCGAAGATCGGAACTTCAAGCTGTGGCTGCTGCCCCGGCCTGAGGGTGGCAAATCGCAGAACTATCTGAAACCCTCGATGTTCTTCTCGATCCCCACCGCTTGCGCTTATCCCGAAGAAGCCGCCAAGTTCATCAGCTTCTTCACCAACGACATCGAAGCGAACGAAATTCTGTTTGCGGAACGCGGCGTGCCGATTTCGTCGGAAGTGCGCGATGCTTTGAAGCCGAAACTGGATGCCGTTGGCGCAGAAACCTTTGATTTCCTCGAACGGGTGCAGGCTGACAGCAGCCCCATTTTCCCGCCCAATCCTCCGGGCTACAACGATATTCGTAACAACGTGTGGATTCCGCTGTTCCGTGACCCGGTGCTGTACGGTCAGCTTTCGGTGGAAGACGGTATCGCCATTCTGCGTTCGGAAGCTGAAGCCATTCTGTCGAAGAATTAATTGCTGAAGCGACTCGAATAACGTGTTTGATGGGGGCGCACCCTGACCGGGGCTGCGCCCCTTACACAAATTGGTTTTAAACAGAGTTGTTAGGATAACTTTATGAACGACCCCGCCGCCGTTTCAGCGGCCAATGTGATTAAGCCCAAGTCCACGCGGATTTTTCCGCGCATCCGCATCGGGCGTAAGGGCGTCAGACAAAATGATCTGGCTGGCTACCTTTTTATTTCTCCCTGGCTTTTTGGCTTCTTTATTTTCACGTTGATTCCGATGGGCATGTCGCTGTGGCTGGCTTTTACCAATTATGACATCCTGGGCGGTTGGGAATACGTCGGCCTGAAAAATTTTGAGCGGATGTTCTTTCAGGACATTCGTTATGGCCGGGCGTTAACTGCCACTTTTAAATATGTGCTGGTAGCGGTTCCCTTCCGTCTGATGTTTGCGTTAGGGATCGCCATGCTGCTGAATACCAAACGGCGCGGGGTTTACTGGTATCGCGCTGCTTTTTATATTCCGTCGGTGATTGGCGGCAGTGTGGCGGTGGCGGTCATGTGGCGGCAGTTGTTTGGTGTCGAAGGCGTGGTGAATGGTGTGGTTGAATCGTTAGGGTTGGCCCCGGTTAACTGGCTGGGAAACCCGAACACTGCCATCTGGACGCTGATTTTACTCGCGGTGTGGCAGTTTGGGTCGCCCATGCTCATCTTCCTGGCCGGGTTACGCCAGATACCCCAGGAGATGTATGAATCGGCTTCGATTGATGGCGCGAACGGCTGGCAGAAATTTGTCGGTATTACGCTGCCGCTGCTGACGCCCATCATCTTTTTTAATCTGGTGATGCAGACGATTTCCGGCTTTAAAGTCTTCACCCAGGCGTTTATTGTGTCCGGGGGTACGGGCGCGCCGCTGGATACCACCCTATTGTATTCGCTGTATCTGTACCGGCGCGGTTTCTCGGACTTTGAGATGGGGTACGCGGCGGCGATGGCCTGGGTCATGTTGGGCATCATCGGTGTCCTCACGGCGATCAGCTTCAAACTCTCGTCCCTGTGGGTGTACTATGAAACGGATGTGCAATAATGACTGCGCCGGATACACAACTGGTGTTTGATAATCAAGCGCTGCACCGCCAGAAGCAGCTCCGCAAAGCGACCAACACGTTCATTTATCACTTTGGCGTGATCCTGGTAGGGCTGCTGATGCTCTACCCGATCTTCTGGTTGTTTGCCAGTTCGGTGAAACCGAACGAGGAAATCTGGACAACGGTGAATTCGCTGATTCCCTCCCGATTAGTCTTTGAAAATTATGCCAATGGTTGGAAGGGTTTTGGCGGTTACACTTTTGCTATTTTTTATAAGAACTCGTTTATCTACGCCGGGGTTGGGACGCTGCTGGTGGTGTCAGCCTCAACGGTGATTGCTTACGGCTTCGCGCGGCTGAAGTTTCGCGGGAAGAGTGTCTGGTTCTCGATCATGATGATGACGCTGATGCTGCCGACGCAGGTGCTGATCATTCCGCAGTACATCGTATTTAGCCAACTTGGCTGGTTGAATACGTTTTTGCCGCTGCTGCTGCCGCGCCTGGGCGGGGAAGTATTTTTTATCTTTATGATCGTCCAGTTTGTCCGGGGCATCCCGTTTGACCTGGACGAAGCCGCGATGATTGACGGGGCCAGCCAGTTTGGTGTGTTCTTCCATGTCATTTTGCCGCAGTTGAAACCGGCCATTATTACGGCGGCGACCTTCTCATTTTATTGGACCTGGGAAGACTTCCTGACGCCGCTGATTTACATGACCGACCCGAACCTGTATACGGTTTCGGTGGCCCTGCGCGCTTTCTCCGACGCGGGGGCGGTGAACGATTGGGGCGCGGTGTTTGCGATGCTGTCGCTGTCGCTCGTCCCGGTGTTCCTGCTGTTTGTGTTCTTCCAGCAGTACATTGTTGAAGGTATTGCCACCACCGGTTTGAAGGGATAAACACGGCATGACGCCTGAACGCCGCACGCCCCGGCGGGAACTGGACGATTTTTGGGAACACCTGGATCGGTGGAGTATCTTCATCCTGGCAAATCTGCTGTGGGCGATTTTCTCTATTCCGGTGATAACCTTCCCGGCAGCGACGGCGGGGCTGTTTGCCACGATGTCGCTGTGGTCGCGGGGGAAAACGCCCGAATTATTCCGTGAATTTTTCGGCGCGATGCGGCGTTACTGGATCACCAGTTCGTTGATGGTGATCCAGGATTTGGTGGTTGGCGGTTTACTGGTCGTGAATCTGTCCATTTTCCCACTCATGGAAATCTCGAACCCGGTAGTGTTTTTATCGCGCGGGGTGACGCTGTTTGTAGGCGTGGTGCTGGTGCTGGTGAACCTGTATTTTTGGCCGCTGCTGGTTACTTTTGACCTGCCATTGCGCCAACTGCTGCCGATTGCGCTGAAGTTAGGCATGGCGCACCCGCTGGTTTCGCTCGGTATTTTGCTGCTCGTTGGCCTGCCGGTGGGCATCAGCCTGGTGCTGCCGGTAGGTATTTTTGTGTTTGCGACTTTCTCCGCTTCCATCTTCCTGTGGAACTGGGGAACCTGGCGGGTGATCCGGCGTTATGTTAGCGATGATAACCGCCAGAAGTTTGAGTCGCTGGCCTAGAGTGTGTTTGAAAATTAGGCTGTATATGTTTTGGGCGAGGAATTTAGGAGACTAATCTCACTCCCACTCGTTCCGCTCGTTTCCCCCTCTCCATACTATGGAGAGGGGGTTAGGGGGTGAGGTTGTTCTTCAAGTAATCAAATCTGAATTTCCAAATACCCTCCAATCGCTGCTATAAGAAGGAACAACATGACTCTCAAAAAACGCTATGCCATTGTCGGCACGGGTTCGCGGGCCGGGATGTACGTTGACGCCATTACCAAGACTTACCGGGATGTGGCCGAACTGGTCGGGCTGTGTGATCTCAGCCAGGTACGGATGGATTGGTATAACCAATCCATTGGCACGGCTGTCGGACTGCCGCCGCGCCCCACCTATCTGGCCGCGCAGTTTGATCGGATGATCGCGGAAACCCAGCCTGATGTGGTGATTGTCACGACGATGGACTGTACCCATCATCTGTATATCTCGCGGGCGATGGAATTGGGCTGTGATGTGATCTCCGAAAAGCCCATGACTACCGATGTTGAAAAAATTCGCGTGATTTACGACACCATTAACCGCACCGGCAAATCCCTGCGGGTGACCTTTAACTATCGTTATGCTCCGGCCTATACTCAGTTCCGGCAGTTGGTTATGCAAGGGCTGGTCGGGCGTCCGCTGGCAGTGGATTTCTCGTGGATTCTGGACACCAGTCATGGCGCGGATTATTTCCGGCGCTGGCATCGGGAGAAACAGAACAGCGGCGGGCTGCTGGTACATAAGGCCACCCATCATTTTGATCTGGTGAACTGGTGGATTGATTCCTACCCGAAAAACGTCTTTGCAATGGGCAATCTGCTGTTTTACGGGCAGGAAAATGCTGAAGCGCGCGGCGAACAGTATCCCTACCAGCGTTATACCGGTGTGCCGGAAGCCGAAAATGACCCGTTCGCTTTGTTCCTCGATCAGAAGGAAGTTTTTAAAGGGCTGTATATGGCCGCCGAAGCCGAAACCGGCTATCTGCGAGATCGCAACGTTTTTGGCGAACCGATCACCATTGAAGACACCATGTGTGTGACGGCCCGCTATCAGAACGGCGTGCTGCTGTCTTACTGCCTGGTGGCTTATTCGCCCTGGGAAGGGCTGCGGGTGGCGATCACTGGCACTAAAGGCCGTATCGAAATGGACATTGCCGAAAACATCAACCACCTGATGGGGGATGGGCAGGCCAAAACCGCCGGGGCCAGCAAAGGGGCCTTTAAAACCGCGCAGATGCGGGTGTATCCGATGTTCGGCCAGTCTTATGAGGTGGATGTTCCGGCGGGTGATGGTGGACACGGCGGCGCTGATCCGGTGATGCTGGAACAGCTATTTTCACCCAACCCGCCGCCCGATCCTTTTAACCGCGCGGCTTCGCATCTCGACGGCGCGGCTTCCGTGTTAACCGGGATTTCGGCCAACGAAGCTATGAAGACCGGGCAGTTGGTAAACGTGAATGATTTGTTCCCGCTGCCGGAAAAAGCGCGGCTGTAATAACGCCAGTGCGTTGATGATGGATAGCAGAGGCCCGGTCAAGCGGGCCTCTTGTTTTCAAGTTAACCCGCCGTTTTAACCGCGCGGCCCTGGCGCAAGCGCTCAATTTCGACGCTTGCCAGGATAAATGCGCCGACACCTTTGTAGTCGTTGGAAACTACCGGTTCGCTGATATAGTATTCATACGACCCATCCCGGTAGGGAGTGCTGCCCAGACCCGCCACGCTGCAAATCCGGTTGACGTTGACCGACCCCTCAGCATCAGTCTCAATCAGCTGTTTTACAATGCCGTTGTAACCGGTTTCGGCGGCGGTTTGATAGTTGGGATTCGTATTGCTCTGGAGAACTGTTTTCGCCAGCGCATACACCATCATGCTGGACGCCGACGCTTCTAAATAATTTCCGGCGCGGTGGCCTTGATCCAGTACCTGATACCACAGGCCGCTGGTTGGGTCTTGGGCGCGCAGCAGGGCGTCCAGCGTGCGGTTGAGGATGGCGGTCACTGGAGGCCGTCCGGCATGGTCTTCCGGCAGCAGTTCCAGCACCTCGGCCAGCGCCATGACATACCAGCCAATCGCGCGGCCCCAGAAGTGCGGCGAGCAGCCCGTTTCCGGGTTGGCCCATTGCTGCGTCCGGCTTTCGTCCCAACCGTGATACAGCAAGCCGGTTTGGGCGTCGCGGGTATGGCTTTCAATCAGGACAATCTGCTGCACAACTTCATCAAAATCCGCTGGCTGGTTAAATGTCCGTCCATATTCGGCCAGAAACGGCCCCGCCATGTAAATACCATCGAGCCACATCTGCTGCGGATAAATGTTTTTGTGCCAGAAACCGCGCTCGGAGGTGCGGGGATGGGTGTTTAGCTGCTCCCGCAGCCGGTGCAGCGCTTTTTCATACCGCGCCGCGCCAGTCATGCGGAACAGGCTGAACAGCAGCTTGCCAGTATTGATGTGGTCGAGGTTATATTCCTGCGGGCTGTAGGTCAGAATCGAGCCATCCGGCTGCACAAACGTATCTATATTGATTTGCACATAATCCAGGTAGGCGGGCTGGCGCGTTTCGAGCCAGACCTGTTCGACGCCCTTCAGCACGACGCCCCATTCATAGGCCCATTTAGTCCCCAGGATGGGTTGGCGTTTTATCACGGTTTGGGCGGTGCGCACCGCCCAGGATTGTTGTTCAAGCATGATCGTTTCCTGTCTATAAAAACCGGTTGTAGCCGCCGGGTGTCTGCCTATCAATCGGCATGGCACTACAACTGGGCCAGATTCAGGCTTCTACCCGGTTATCAGGCTGATATTGAGTTTACTTGACCGGTCAATATAAAATCATAACACAGATTGGGATTGGCGAGTAGTCATCATTTTGACAGGGAGTGGTGAGTATGGAGGGCATGAAAAATATTTCGACAAGTGGGTTAGGCTTTTACAAATGAATATGGAGCAATGTAGGGACGCGCAACGGCGCGTCCGGCAAAATTTCGGACACTCCGTTGGGTATCCTCCGCTTTTTGTAGGGACGTGACTTGTCACGTCCGCCGCACAAACACGAAGAGGCCGCCAGTAGGCGCTGGCGGCCAGCAAGCGCGGTCACGCGGTAGCCCGTTGGGGTTTAACGGCGTAAAACACGCCAATAAAATACTGTTTGTAGAGGCAGTCCACTTCGACAAAACCGGTCTGCGCCAACCAATCCAATTGTTCGGTGAGCAGCGCTTCCCGGTCATAGGTCTGGCGGCGCTGGATGCTCTCCTGGATTTGCGTTTCCGGCAGTCCTTTTTGCCGCACCTGTTTGAGCCACTGCGTCCAGTAGAATTCGTGCAAGGCCGGGGTTGGCCCTTTGATTTGATCCACGTTGAGAAAGATACCACCCGGACGCAGCGCGGCGTACACGCGGCGGAACAGGTCTTGTTTATCGGCATCTTCCAGGTGATGAATGGAGAGGCTGG
>DATALK010000145.1:0-3917 GCA_036261085.1 Phototrophicaceae bacterium
TGAGCGGTCAGATTGACTCGCTCCTGCAAAAAGGCTCATTCATTGACGAAGAGTTTATCGAGAGTTTGGTGAATAAGCTGCCCTAACGAGCCGGGGCCTGTGTGCCCCGGCCTCAATTTTATCTTTTTCGCTAACGGCGCAAATATGTTACAATATGTTATTTGTGCAAGACAAGGGGTACTGGATGACAGCTACTCAACGAACCATCCTGTACATTGAAGATGACCCCGCCAGTCGGATGTTAGTTGAACGCGCACTGAAACACGCCGGGTATCGGGTTTTGGTGGCTGAGCGCGGTTTACAGGGCATTGATATGGCCCGTCAGGAAAGCCCGGACTTGATCCTGACCGATATTAACCTGCCGGATTTGACCGGGCGCGAGATTACAACCAAGCTGCGCAGCGAAGCGGCTTTTGCCAAAACGCCGATTGTGGCGCTGACGGCACAGGCCCTGCATGAATTTCGAGATATGGCGATGGCCGCTGGTGTCACGGGCTACCTGACCAAGCCCGTAGACATCGAAACCCTGCCGGAGCGCGTCGAGTTTTATCTCGGCGGCGGGCGAGATTTGATTGAAAAAGACCGCCTCGCGGATGCGCAGACCCGTTATGCGCAAGAAATTGTTGGACGGCTGGAAGACCAGATTCGGGAACTGGAATCGACCAACAACGCGCTGCAACGCCTGGACAAAATGAAGGACACCTTCATTCAGCTTACGGCCCACGAACTTCGGACGCCGCTGACGCTGGTGTATGGTTACAGCCGCCTGATCGAAGATTCTTCGCAGGTCAAGACCATTATCCAGAGCGATCCCAATCTGCAAGTGCTGATGAAAGGTTTGCAGGATGGTATCAAACGGATGCAGGATATCATCAACGAAATCCTGACCATCAGCCGCATCATAACCAACCAGATTGATCTCTCCATTGGTCTGATGAACCCCGGCGCTATCGCTGAGCGCGTGGTTGAGAACCTGCAAGATGTGCTGCGGGTGCGTCCCATTCAGGTACATTTTGATCGCCGGGTTTGGCCGGAAAAAATGCGCGGCGATGCGGAACTGCTGACGCTGGCGCTCACCAATATTATGAACAACGCGGTCAAGTACACGCCAGATGGCGGCCACATCTTCCTGACCGCCAGCAGCACGGAGCAAACCATTCGCATCAGTGTCAAAGACACGGGCATTGGGGTGGCAAAAGAAGAGCAGGTGCGCATCTTCGAGCGGTTCCATACTGCCGGGGACACGCAACTGCACTCGACCAGCAAAGTCGCCTTTCGGGGCGGCGGCCGGGGTTTGGGGCTGGCAATCAGCAAAGGTATTGTGGACGCGCACGCCGGGCGTATCTGGGTGGAAAGTCCCGGTTATGACCCGGATAAACTCCCTGGCAGCGAGTTTATTATGGAATTGCCCATGAATACCCCTTACCGCCGGACAACAGAGGTCGGTTGAGGGAGCCAATGGCGCGCTCTAATGTGCGTGGGATTGCCACTGCCTTTATGACCCCTCTGTTTTTGGGGATGGCGCCGATTTTCGGGAAGCTCGCTATTAATGCCGGGGCCGATCCTTTTACGGTGGCAGCCTGGCGCACCGTGATCGCGGTCATCTTTTTGTGGGGCATGTACGCCCTGTTCGCGCGCCGGTATATCTATATTTACCCGGCGGGGCTGCTGGGCTGTGTGGTGATTGGCACGGTTAACGGCATCGGTTCGCTGTTTTATTACAGCGGCCTGGGGCTGCTGGACGCCTCGTTAAGCCAACTGCTGAACGGCATGTACCTGATTTTTGTGGTGCTGCTGTCCCGCATCGGCGGCGAACGGCTTGACCGGCGGTTGACTTTGCGGGTTTTAATCGCGCTGTTGGCCCTGTTGATTCTGACCGGCTTTGGCAGTAAGCCGGTGAACTGGCTCGGTGTTGGCCTGATGTTAGCCAACGCGCTGATGTTCGCCGGGACGGTCATCCTCAGCCAGTATGTGCTGTATGAAATGCCCGCGCCGACGGTGACACTCTATACCGTTTCCACGATGGGCGTGTTGGTAACGATGGTCTGGATTGCCGTTGGTAAGCCGCTGACCCCACAAACGCTGGAAGTTGCGCTGCCGCCAATTATCATCCTGGGGCTGACGACAGCGCTTTCCCGCATTTCACTGTTCTCTGGGGTCAAACTTCTGGGCAGCCTGCAAACCGCGATTCTGGCGCTGGCCGAAATTGGCGTGGCGCTGGCGCTGGCTTTTTTTATTCTGGGAGACCGGCTGACCCCGCCGCAGGTGATCGGTGTGGGCATTTTGACTGCCGGAATTCTCATGATTCGCCCGCGTGATATGCTGCCGCACGGCGTTAACCCGACCCGGATTTTGTCCGATCTGGCCGATTTGCAATTTATGTGGATTGCGTTCGATCAGGCGTTTGGCAAACGCCCGCCGGAAACCCCGATTGCCGATGATACTGACCCGTCACCGACGGCTCCCAAACTGACGACGATGGAAATTACGGCCATTCGTAAAATGATGGGGGTGCAAAAAGGGCCAATAGACCCGATGCCCCTGACTAATAATTCCAAAAACACGGGCAAAAAAGAAGACAAACCCGGATCGTGAAGCCTGGTAGTTCGACAGGATTAATTTAACAGCTGATGTTACGCAGTTTTCTGTTTCCCCACCCCAAACCCCTCCCCGCTGTGCAAGGAGGGGCTTTAGTCGGTTTGGCCTCCCCCTCGCTATGCAGTGGAGAGGGGGCCGGGGGGTGAAGATGGTGTTCCAACGCGGTCACGACAGCACCATTTTACGACGCTGCGTAAGGTGAGTTAACAGGTCTGTCGGCCTGACGGAGCCGCGTGGAAGCGCACACGGGCGCTCCTCAACACCGTCCTCAATTTATGCTTTGTCCGATCCACTCTTAATCTTCCGCTGGCTGAGTTTAGCCGTAGCCTTCGCCTAATGTGACCAGGATGTCTTGCTGCTGACCGTCCCGCACCACCGTGAGGGTGACTTGATCGCCAGGGCGGTGATTTTCATCCAGGAAGAGCAGCATCTCATTTCGACTGGACAGCGGGTGGCCGTCAATCGCTACTAAAATATCACCGCCGGAGACGACATACCGCCCGCGCCGGATACCCACTTCCGCCGCCTGGATGCCCGCCTGGGCTGCCGGACTGTTGGCGTCCAGGTCCACGATGAGCAGCCCTTGTTCGGGGCCATTGGCGCTGGGAGCAATTTCAGCGCCGAGTTCAACCACCTGCACACCCAGTGTCGGGTGGGCATAGTGTCCGGCGCTGATTAAATCCGGCACGACGCGCTTAACAACATTCACTGGCACGGCAAAACCAATGCCTACCGAACCGCCGCTGGGGGAGTTAATCGCCGTGTTGATGCCCACGACCTGCCCGCGCGGATTGAGCAGCGGGCCGCCGGAATTGCCGGGGTTAATCGCGGCGTCGGTCTGGATAACCTGGCCCAACAGCGCGCCGCTGTCGGTTTCCAACTGCCGCCCTAACGCGCTGACGACGCCGGTGGTGAGGGTGCGATCCAGGCCGAAGGGATTGCCGATGGCGACCACCATTTGGCCGACCCGCAGCCCCGATGAATCGCCCACTTCCAGCGGCGTCAGCGTTCCCGCGGGCGCGTCAATTTTGAGTACGGCCACATCATAATACCGGTCAGAACCGACGACCTGGGCGGTCAACGATTCCCCGGTTGCCAGCAGCACCGTGAGTTCGGTGGCATTTTCGATGACATGATAGTTGGTGATGATGTACCCGCTGGCGTCATACACAAAGCCTGACCCCGTGCCTTCGCTGGAAGTCACGCCGTAAAACCAGACTTCGCTCTCAGCCTCCGAAAACATTTGGATCGAACTTATCCAACGAATATTCTTCAGGTTGAAGATGAATATTGGGCTTCGAAAAGGCGGTCTTTGTTTT
>DATALK010000150.1:0-6243 GCA_036261085.1 Phototrophicaceae bacterium
GGCGCACCAACATCCCCAGATCAGGCAGCGGGACGGATTGGCCGAGGTACGCGACGGGCCAGCGCTGCCGCCGCAGCATGACGCCAAGCATCATCAGGCTGCCCTCGTGCCATTCTTCCGGCGCGCAGGCCAGAATGGTAGGCGCGACCCCGGCAAAGGGGATCCGACTTATACTGGAACTTTTATCTTTAAAAATGATTTTGCCTCGCTGCTGCCGGATGTGCCGGACTCGCCGCCCTCGGATAATCCGCTGCTGGTGACGCAGGCCGTGCGCGGCACGGGCCATGTGCTGTGTTTTTCCCCGCGCCACGATTTAACCCTGCCGCTGATGGCACTGGCCGAAATCCGCCAGGTGATTGACGCTTGGGCGCAGCTAACCGTTGACCTGGGGAAACAGTATCAATGGGTGCAGATTTTTGAAAACAAGGGCGAAATGATGGGTGCGTCTATGCCGCACCCGCACGGCCAAATCTGGTCAGGCAACTGGCTGCCCAACGAAATCGCCGCCGAAGACCGGAACCAGCGCGCCTATTACCAGCAGCACCAAGCGCCGCTGCTGGTGGATTATGCCAGCCTGGAAATCGAACGCCAGGAACGGATTGTGGTGCAGAACGCGCATTGGGTGGTGGTCGTGCCGTATTGGGCGATCTGGCCGTTTGAAACGCTGCTGCTGCCGCGTCGTCCTTTCCTGCGCCTGCCTGACCTGGATGAGGCAGCGCGCGATTCGCTGGCGGACATCCTCAAACGCCTGCTGACCCGCTACGACAACCTGTTTGACGTCGAGTTCCCGTATTCGATGGGCTGGCACGGCGCGCCCAACGACGCCAGCGATTACACCCACTGGCAGTTGCACGCGCATTTTTATCCGCCGCTGCTGCGTTCGGCCTCGGTGCGCAAGTGGATGGTCGGTTATGAAATGATGGCCGAAGCCCAGCGCGACATCACGCCGGAGCAGGCCGCCGCCCGCCTGCGGGATTTATCCGAAGTGCATTACAAGGAAGCCGGTCACCAGACAACCACCTGAAAATAAGCGGTGGTTTCCGTCGGGGCGGTGGTTAATCGTCCCGACAGCTATCCCCATCCACGAAAAACCGCCTTGATTTTTGACCTTTTTCCATAATGGTTCTTGGCCTCCCGTTGGTTACACTCCGGTTTGATAAATCCGCAAAAAGGGGACTGAATTTACATGACAACAAACACCTTTCAGGGCGTTATCCTGTTTATGGCCGCCGCCGTCTTTGAACTTGGGGGGGCTTATCTGATCTGGCAGTGGCAGCGAACCGGCAAGTCCATTTTATGGGCTTTTGTCGGGGTGGTCAGCCTTTTCATCTATGGTCTTATTCAAACCAAGCAGGCTTTTGGTTTTGGGCGTGCCTTTGCCGCTTATGGCGGAGTGTTTATCGTCGGCGCGATGGTGTGGGGCTGGCTGATAGACGGACATATCCCCGACCGCTGGGATGTGATCGGCGGTTTGGTTTGTTTGATCGGCGTTGGTATCATTCTACTGGTCCCGCGAACGTAGTACAGGCATCAGGGAGCGCGCACCGGCACTCCCCTTGCCCCGTCGTCGTTAATCCCCCAATCCCCAGATGAACAGCCGCCCATCCTCGCCAGCGGAATACAAACGGGTTCCCGCGCGATTCAGTGTCAACTGTGAAATCGCCCCCGTGTGGCCTTGCAACAGCGCCACTTCCTGCCCGGTCTGGCTGTCCCACAGGTGAATATTCCCTATTCGATCCCCCAGCACCAGCAGCGAACCATCGGCGCTGAAAATAAAGTTCAGACTTTGATCGAAGGGAAGGGTATGAACTGCGGCTTGTCCGGTTGCCAGTTCAAGCACATCAAGCCGCCATTCTACATTATTTACTGCTGCATCTGCTTTAATATCCAGCCAGGCAATCGCTGTTCCATCCGGGCTGTAGGCAGCCTTGAAGGCTGATGTATCGGTTAACTGATAGTGGGCCAGCAGGTTGCCAGTAGCGATTTCCCAGATCAGCAGATGTTCTTCTTCGGATTCACCTACCGGACGAGTATCAAAAACAGCGAGTAAGCGGTCATCAGGACTGAGCAGCAGGCTGTCTACCTGTTCAAAGTAATCGGCCAACTCGAGGCTGATTTGGCCGCTGTCCACATCCACCACCTGCACAAAATCCTGGTCGTACCGCTGGCCCACAGAAGCCGCCAGATGCCCATCTTTACTGATAACAGTCTCGATCCAATCATCCTTTACGATAGGTATCTCCCGCACGATTTCATTGGTGCTGAGATTTTTGACGACCAGTTTGCGAGGCGCTGGGTCATCAGGGAAAAATTCATCAGAGACGAGCAGACCATCACTCCGTAAAACCTGGGGTGGTGAAGAAAGATACATTTGCTGCTGAAGCTGCTCGCCAGCAGCAATATCCCAGACGATACCACCATTGGTAATAATGGAAGTCTCATCCGGGCTAAGGACAAAAAAGGCCGTGTGGATACGCTCGAACTGCACCGTACCCAACCGCTGGCGGGATGCTACCTCCCACACTCGAACTGTGTTATCAGCGCCCATCGCTGCCAGATAAGTGCCACTGGGACTGAATTTCATCCTTCCAACTGCCCCGTTAATACCGTAGAGAACATCCAGAAACTGGTAATTGGAATACAAGTGGATGGCGCCGTCACCAATACCAAACGCCAGCAGTGAACCATCCGGGCTATAAGCCGCAGACCCCGCCCCGGCGACAGTCATGGAACCGAACAGCTCCATTTGAAGTCCATAAAAACGCTGCTCGTCACCCGTACCGACCAATAAATGATCACCGGTTGGATCAAATAACAAATCAAATCCGCCGATGTAACCCGCGCTTTGTTGTCCTGGCAGTTCCCGATCAATAACGACTTGTTCTCCGGTTTCCGTATTCCAGCCAAACAGGTAGAAATAATGCGCCATTGAAAAATCGCCAATCATCTCATGGAGAATAATGGCAACATAGCGGCCATCCGATGAAATCTCGTACCAATCCAGGCTTTTACCGCTCGGAGCGAGGCTTAAATCCTGGGTCAGGGTTTGAGTCGCGCCCGTTTCGGCATCCAGGATAACGACCCCGCTGCCATAATGATCCACATTCACCACGCGGCGGCTGTCCGCAATAAAACGGACAATCCCCCCGCGCCCTTCAAACAGATGTCCCTGAATCGGTTGGGCGGTATCGCTCACATCCCAAATCTGGATGCCGAATTCTTTGATCGCAACGGCTATTTGCTGCCCATCCTGGCTGAAAGCGAAGTCCTCCACCGCCCCGTCATGTTCCAACTGTCCGATGGCCTCATAACGTTCCGTGTCCCACAGCGAAACCACCCCGGCGGCGTCACTAACCGCCAGCAAACGGCCATCAGGACTATAAAGGGTCTCGCCAACGATCCCCCTGAAACCGGATAAAATCCGAGGCGCAGCATTCAACTGCTGCACATCGTAGATTCGCACATCAACCGAACTGGCAACGGCCAGCTGGCTTTCGTCGGGCGACCAGTTAAAACCGCGAATATAACCATCGCCTAAGGTCTGCAAGGCCGTTACCTGTTTCGCTGTTTTGATCGTGATGGCCTGTGGGTCAACCGGCGCCGGCACAGCAGGCAGCAGCGGATTCGTACCCACCGCCGGAACCGCCGTTTGCAGCGGTTTCAAAGGACGGCGAGCCATAATCACCTCGTCGTCTACGTCATAATAAAAATTGGAAGATGATTCCAAAAACCAACCTCGGAGGCCGTTGTAACTAACTTCCAGCCAGACATCCCCTGAATCATTACACAGCGGCCCGCCTACAACCTCGAAAATCGCGCCTTCAGCCACATCAATGACTTTGGGGGAATGCCAGTCGGTCTGTTCGTAAAGCCCGCCAGCATCATTTAGAACTTCTCCCTGCTCACCCACTTGCAGGTTGGAGATACATGGCTGCCCGGTAGCGGTGTCCACCGGTTCCACCCAGTATTCGCCGTCCAGCCCTTCAACCGTCCAGCCAACGACACCGCCATAATCCACCTGCCACCAGGCCGTATTTTCGCCGCAGACCGGCCCTTCCAGGACGGTAAAAACACCTTCGCCGGGAATTTGCCCGACCCGCTCGGCCTCCGTTGACGGCTCAGCACGCAGATTGTTACTGCTGCCTGGCGTCACCCGCCCCGTTTGACCAACCACCAACCGCGACGCCAGAAAACCATCACAGGTCGTTGGTTCCTGAGCCAATACGGTTGAACCAATCCCTAACAGGCACAAAACCAGAAGCAGAAACCGGCGTAACATGAGCTATAATGTCCCCTGGATAAAGTCGAATACACAGTGGCGAGGTGTCAACGAAATCGTAAAGATTTTCGTTTGCCCCCCATCAAACATTTTATACCAGCACTGGTTAAGTGCCTAATCCCTTCTCATGATCCCGATTGACGAACTGCTGCCCCTGATTTTTGAGTCGTTGCATCCGGCGCTGCAAGCCGAGTTTGCCGCCTGGGTGCGCGCGTCCAAACCGTTCCGCGCTTTTGCAGAAGATTATCGCGGCAAAATCCGCAAGAAACTGCGCACGGTACAGGATGCGGACGCCCTTAAAGACCTGCGCTTAGAACTGGAAATCGCTTACCGGCTCGTCGGTGAAAAACGCTTTACGGTCAAATATGAGCAGTCGGGCGTGGGCAAACAGCGCGCGCCGGATTTTCAACTGCTGTTCCGCGAGAATACGCCGTTGAACGTGGAAGTAACACGCCTACGGTTTACCGGCGGCCCATCCGTCGCCGGGGAGCGCCCGATTGTTTACAAACTGATGGAAACGATGGGCGATAAGGTCGGGCAGATGGCTCCGGGAATGATTAATGTGCTGCTGATTGGGGTAGAAATTCCGGTTGTTGCGGCAGATTTAGCGGCGGCGGGCAAACAGATCAAGCTGCTGGCCGATCAGAAGCAGGAAGCCTTTTTCACCCGGCGCGGGTTTGCCAACGCGGCTGACTTTTTGCGTCAGTACGCCCATTTGAGCGCGGTCATCGCCCGCCGCACGGACAGCGCCGCCAGCCAATCCGAAGCGCTGCTGATCTGGTTAAATCCCAACGCACGCCACCCGCTGCCAAAGGACATTCAAACCGCGCTGGAACGCGCCCTCACGCCGCCGCCGGCGTGACTACGTTTCAGCCTGAGGCTTGACCACAAAATCCCATTCAAAGACTCGTTCTGTGCCGGTAGGTGGCGTAATGACCATTCGCACCTGATGGGTTCCAACTGTCCAATCGGCGGTCAGACAGTAATTCGAGATTGTGGACTTATCCAGCGCCAAACCAATCGGCGCTAACCCGCTGCCCCTGGTGATATAAGCGGACGGCTGTGGCCTCCCATCCAGCTGGATTTGAACCACCGCGCCGCTATCATCTGGCCGTTCCTCTCGATGAAACTCCCAATAATCCCATACCAGCGGAAGCTCATTGGTTATCAGGCAGATGGTGGGATAAGTCAGAGAGTATAATCCCGGCGCATCCTCGTATAGCCCTGTAACATACAGCCGGTAGGCCGTACCTAGCGGGGCAACATACTCGGCGCGCGGGTAATACTCCCAAGGATTCACGTTAGCATCATAAGGCAGATCAAACGAAACCGTATAAGTATCCGTCTGGCTCCGGTCAATCACGATTTCATACACGCTCCAATTCCCCCGTAAGATACAGCGATTCCCCCACACCGTATCCGGTACGCCGAGAGAGCGCGAATAATGGATGGAACCCGCCGTGCGGATCAACAGCGCATCCGGGGCGGGCCGTGCGGAATCAATGGCGACCAGGGGATTGTAGCCGGGGTACAGGCGGCCATCACAGAAAGCCTGAACGAAGGTATCAGCCGTTTGGGGTGAGGAGCGAAACCTGAACTTAAGTCCAGGTTTAGTTCCCCCCACATCCATATATCCCTTTGATCCCTCGATCTGCAAATCCTGTTGACGCTCCTCTGGTGGCTAACCTTGCTGATCGTAGGGTTGGTCGCGTCTTGTGTGCTGATGGCCGTCGTGGTTTTGATCTCCATGAAAATATACGAGTTACAGCATCCCGCCCCGCCCGGATATGCCAATTTTCTAGAGTCATCGGCCTGGGATGCCGCCAGCATTGGCGATTTTCTGGGCGTATTCTTGCCATCGGATGCCCAGGATGTGCAGATCGAGGGATCAAAGGGATATATGGATGTGGGGGGAACTAAACCTGGACTTAAGTTCAGGTTTCGCTCCTCACCCCAAACGGCTG
>DATALK010000152.1:0-4379 GCA_036261085.1 Phototrophicaceae bacterium
TGCGCTGTCAGTGATTGGCTGAAACCGGTGTGGTGCGCCCCACCGGCATAAATCCAGGCGGCAGCGGCGACTTTCAGGTTCGGACGCGGCACCCACACGGCGCGCGCTACCGGCAGTTTTGGCAGCGGTGCGTCCGGTTGAATCACATCTACTTCATTCACGACCACGCGGAAGCGGCTGCCCATGTCCATCAGCGAGACGTTGATGGCTGGGCCGTCGCAGACGTTAAAGACTAAACGTGCCGGATCCGCCTTGCCGCCGATGCCGAGCGGGTGGACTTCCAGGCTGGGGCGGTCATCGGCGATGCTGGGGCAGACTTCCAGCATATGCGCGCCGAGGACTTTCGCGCCATCAGGATGCAGGTGGTAGGTATAGTCTTCCATAAAGGATGTTCCGCCGGTCAAGCCAGCACTCATGACCTTCATCGCCCGCACCAGGGCTGCTGTTTTCCAGTCGCCTTCGCCGCCGAAGCCATAACCATCAGCCATCAAACGCTGTACTGCTAAACCGGGCAGTTGTTCCAGACCGTACAGATTTTCAAAAGTGGTGGTAAAGGCTTTAAAGTTTCCGGCTTCTAGGAAATGCCGCATCCCCAATTCAATCCGCGCGGCTTCCCGCACCGAGGCGTGGCGTTTACCGCCCGCGCGCAAATCAGCAGCGATGCGGTACTGCGCTTCATAGTCTTTAACGAGTTGGTCAATTTCGGCATCGCTGACCTGCTGCACCTGCTTGACCAAATCACCCACGCCGTAACCATGCACGGCGTAACCCAGCCGCAGCTGTGCTTCTACTTTATCGCCTTCAGTGACAGCCACCGAGCGCATGTTGTCGCCAAAGCGCGCCAGTTTGCCGCCCTGCGCATCGTGCCACGCACAGGCCGCGCGCACCCACACGGCCAGTCGTTCCTGGACTTCGGGGTCTTGCCAGTAACCAACAATCACCTTACGGTTTAAACGCATCCGGCTGACCATAAACCCGAACTCGCGGTCTCCATGCGCCGCTTGGTTCAGATTCATGAAGTCCATATCCATGTTCGCCCAGGGAATATCCCGGTTGTACTGAGTATGCAGGTGCGCCATTGGTTTCTTCAGCGCACTCAGACCGGCGATCCAGTTACGCGCCGGGGAGAAGGTGTGCATCCAGGTGACAACGCCGATACAGTTGGGAGTGGCGTTGGCTTCCAGACAGAGATTCTGGATTTCTTCTGAGGTGGTGGCTACCGACTTAAAAACAATCTGCGCCGGAATCGCTCCGCTGCCGTTCAGCGCGCGAACCATTTCCTCGGAATGTTGGGCGACCTGTTGCAGCACTTCCGGGCCATACAGGTGTTGGCTGCCCGTCAAAAACCAGACTTCAAATTGGTGAAGGTCAATCATTTTTAGTCCTCAAATGCTTTCTTAGTGAACTTTTCGGTTTTTAACCGGGGATACTCACCGGCCAGCCATCAGCATCCCAGGTTAGGGGCGCAATGCGCAATGTGAACGTTCCCATATTATCCGCATCATAGGCGTGGTAGACAAGATATTCAATGTCGTTTTCCTGCAAAACTGCACAATGTCCTGGCCCGCGCCAGCGATCTGTCGGGAAAGTAACTTGCGTGCCGCCGCCTTTCAGCATTTCCACACCATCGCGGTCAACATACGGGCCAGTGACATTTTCCGAACGGCCAACAACGACATAATAGGTGCTGTCCACGCCTCGGCAGCAGAAATCAAATGAGGCAAACAGGTAGTAAAAATCGTCCTTGCGGATGATAAACGGCGCTTCCACCGAACCGGAATTCACAAAGCGCTGTGATAAGGAATAGAGTGTCTCGTCCGCAGTCGAAAGTTTGCCCGTTTCGAAATCCAGGCGGCGCATCTTCAACCCGCTCCAAAAACTGCCAAAGGCCAACCAGGGCACACCATCGGCATCCACAATCAGATTTGGATCAATACAGTTGTAGTTATTGGCGGCGGTAGATTCCAGCACTAACCCTTCATCAATCCATTCAAAATCATCCGACTTGAAATTGAGCGTTTTATTGGTCGCCAGCCCGATGACTGAGCGATTTTTTCCAAAGGTGGAGACCGAATAATACAGGTGATATTTGCCGTTGTAGTAAGAAATGTCCGGCGCCCAGATGTCATTTTGTCCCGGAATCATTTCCTGTACCCACTGTGGCATTTTCGGAAACACGATGGCCGGGAATCCCGTTTCCCAGTTCAGAAGGTCGGTGGATTTGCGGACGGGAATCCCCGCGCCCGTACAAAAAACGTAGTAAGTCTCCTCGTCTTTGATAATCACCGGGTCGTGGACTCGTTTGATCCTGCCGGTTAATTCCAGATGCGGGTCGGGGCTGGCCTCAGGCGTAGTGTCGGGGGTGGCCGCCGCATCCTGCATCCAGGCGAGGCGGGGGAGGGTCAAACCCAGACCGGCACTCAGTACCAGACCAGAGCGCAAAAACTGGCGGCGCGTAAAAGGTGTTGGCATAAAAGGTATCCCTTCGAAACATAAAATTCTTTACAGAACGGATGAGCATTCGGCGCTTTAAAAGTGGGCGGTAAAAGTTGTTCCCGATCAATTGCAAACGGGGTGCAAGCGCCGCCGTTGTGTTATCGTTTTTTAGGTGAATGTCGTCTGAAATCGTATACAATTAATCGAATTCTAAGCGCGAACCCCCACTTTGTCAACGAACTGGAGCGGCAGCGTGCTCGTTGTGAGGATTTTCAAAGTTCTTGGCGGTGGACGTCAAATCCATTAAAAATCGTTCAGTGTCAATCTCAACTGGGAGCGATCTTGAGCGAGAGTGGGGAAATTCGCAGCGACAAGGGGTTTAAACCCCTTGTCCTGAGTTCTCGATATTCACCTGTGGCTGATACAAAATTGGGACGATTGGCGATCAAGGGGGAGGCCGTCGGGGTGGATGTTTTCACCCACCCCAAATCGTTTTTATCCCTCAAAACTGGGATCGACCTGCTTCGCACAAGCGTTCGCCTGCTCAAAATATTCCTGCGCCTTGATATCGTCGGCGGCGGGATCAAACGGCGGAATGGCGGCGATACACGCCTGATAATCCCGTGTGTATTGTTCCGCCTGCGCTAGTTCGGTTTCGAGATCAGCGTCTTCAAGGATGTAGCGGTCAAATGCCCGATTGAGCCAGTACGATTGTAAAAAGTCCCCGATCCCGCTGGTGGGAATATTGATCGTGTTAGGCTGGCTCAACAGGCCGTCAAGCTGCCGGTAGAAATTCACGCTGTCTTCACTCTGTGCCAGCAGCAATTCCGGGCTGTTTAAGGCGGAACGACGCGCGGGCATCGAGGGGAATAAATCCGGCTTTTGCACCAGATAGTTCAGCAGCCGGTAGCAGGCTTCGGCGTGCTGCGTCTGTGCGCTGATATACGCCGTGCTTAAGTCGTAAGACACCGCCGTATAGGTGCTTCCTTGCGGGAAGGTGGTTAACAGCGCTGTTTCCTGGGGTATTTCCGGCATCGGGCCGCTGCTAATTATTGCCATCCCTGCCAGGCCAAAGCCGCTGATCAGTTCCATCGAAACCGCTGGCGGAGCGTCTTCACCCTTGCTAATAGCGAATGACCGGCCCAGACTTGCCAGCGCTTGATAGTCGGTCAAACCCTCGCGGGCCAGATCAAGCACTTCCCGAATGGCATTTACCGTCGCGGGGTCGGTAAAGTTAACGGTTGGCGGATTGGTGCGGTAATCAAACGGGAGACCACCGTAGGCGGTGATGAGTAGCAGCAAGTAACTGCTGCCGGGAGCGCGCATTTGGAACGGTGGGGTATCCCCCGTGACCGCTTGTAACGAGCGCAGCGCGCTTTCAAATTCATCTACTGTCCAGCCGTTTTCCGGCGCGACGGCCCCGGCAGCGCTGAACAAATCCGGGTTATAACGCATCGCCATCGGTTGCAGCGTCATCGGCAGCGCCCAGATTTGCCCATCGCGCGTGACAGCAGTCAGCGCGTCACCAATGATGTCGTCCGTGCTGAACGTGGGATCGGAGTCCAGCAGCGGCCCCAGGCTGAGAACCTGGCTCAAATCCGCCTGTTGGACTTCATTGTTCGGCACATAGAAGCAGTCATTAGCGGCCGCCATCTCGTCAAATGATTTCAGGAAGGAGGTTTCCAGTTCCACGTAACCGACTTCCGGGTCATCGGCGGCAAAATCCGCCATCGCTTGCTCCCACGCTTCCTGATTGGGGAAGGGGGAGATTGAAGCCGTCGCGCCAAACTTCAGGGCAATTTCGCCAGGGGCGAGTTCGGGCGCGGTGACGGGTGGCGTTACGCTGACCTGCACCGTGTCGCGTCGGGCGACTGCCGCCGTCTGCCGGTCTAAAATCTCGGCTTCAACCTGCTGTAAGGCTTCTTGCGCCTCCAGGCCGCTCC
>DATALK010000160.1:0-2887 GCA_036261085.1 Phototrophicaceae bacterium
TCAGACCAGCTTTTTGCGGCTGGTTCAAGAGGGCGAAGGTTTTGGCGGCTACGCTTTGCAGTCAGACGCGCTCGAAGCTGAGGTGGGCCGGATACAAGCGCGCGGATTGAGCGTCGAACTGCGTCCGGCAGGTGGCCGCGTCCGTCCCGATGGGCAGCAGTTGCAATGGCGCACGGCGGCCCTGGAAAATACGATGACTCCCTTTTTTATCCAAGACATCACACCGCGTCAGTTCCGTGTGCCCGCTGATAGTCAGACAAACACCCACCCCAATGGTGTCACCGGGGTAAGCGAAATTGTGATAAACGCCGCCAACCTGGATGACACCATTGGCCGTTACCAAATGCTGACCGGGTTACAGAATTTGATCAGTTTTCCGGTGGGGGAGACTCAAATTCGGCTGACAACAACCGCCGCTATGGACACCAAAAACGACGAAACCCTCTACCAGATGACCTTACACACTACGGGTCAGGTACAGAGGAAAAGTTTACCGGATGGGGGCTTAATCCACTTCAGCAACCAGGAATAAAGACGGGGCGGAATATAGTTTCCCGCCCCGCCTTTGTCGTCATCTGCTTACTTACTTCTTCATCACCGCGCCCAGCGTATCGCACGCGGGGCAGGAGCCATCAGGCCGGAACATCGCATAACCGCCCATCGGATCGTCCGCTGTATAGAACGGGAAGTCCACGTTCCAGACAATCATCAGCCGAACTTTACCGCTTTGAGCGGCGATGGTTGCCGCTTCCGCCAACCAGGCGGCGTGCTGGGCAACAGTCGTGTTTTGCGCCCAGGCAAAATTCGCTGGCAGCCCGGTACTGAAACCCTGCGGTGACAGATAACCCAGTTCGCTGAAACACACCGGTTTGCCGCCGAACTGCCCGTAACCGCGTTGGAGCATCGAACCAAAGAAGTAGCTCGGATAGCTGCCGCGCGGGTCGCCAGAGGTCGCCGACGGCGCGATAACCCCTTCATTGTAGTGCAGGCCTACACAGTCCAGATACTGCGCCGCGCCCGCTGCCGCCATCTGCTGCATAAACACATCATCGTTGCAGCCCTGGGCCGTACAACCCGCCGCCCCAAAGTAGCCCGTGGGGGCCGGAGCGCCGCTAATCACGATTGTATTGGGGTTCTTGGCCTTGATGGCGTTATAGGCCGCTGCCAGCATCTTGGTATAGTTACCACCATTGATCTGACCCGCCTGCCATTCCCGGTCAATGTTGGGTTCGTTCCAAACTTCAATCGCGTCAACCCCCTGGGCCGCCACACCATCCAGGAATTGCGCAAAGGTGTTGATATAACTATCACTGATCTGGGTTTTATCGCCCTTGATACCCAGGAGCAGCTTCAACCCATTGCTCTTGGCCGAGGCAATAATGCTGGCCGCTTTGGAGGGATCGTCGCCCAGATTGTAAGCCAGTTGGCTCTTAGCCCATTTCATCCCGGCGCGATTCATCAGCGCAACCGTGCCGGAGCTGAGGGACAGCACATGGCCGCCGAGTTCAAAGCTGCCCGTTGCCGCCGAACCCGGAATCGGTGTCGGCAGATTGGGGTTCGGGGTTCCAGCCGCCGCCGTTGGCGCTGCCGCTGACACGACTTGATCGCAAACCGCAACCGCTTTCAGGTCAAAACTCACGCGCCCCTGATAGGTCTGGTTGGTCAGACTGGTGATGGTGAACGTCCATCCCCAGTAAACTTCGCGGTAATCAACCGGGTTAACCTCGGCGCGGCAGTCATCAATACCGTTTTGCCATTGGGACTGTTCCCAATCGTAGTTTTTAACGATGCCCAAATCCGCCGATTTTTCTTTCGCAATAGCCTCTCGAACCGCGGCAAAGGCCCGCCACAGCGGATCGTTGGGCGTGGGGGTAGGCGCATCCTGAGCCAAAGCACGATTGACCGTACCCGCCGGAAGCGATAGGGAAAGGGCCAGCAGAAGCGCCAATAACGCTGCGCCTGCTAACAGTTTCATAAAAGAACGTTGCATTGTCCGACCTCTTTAAATGACACTAGCTATCCCCGGCAACCGCGCGAGGATAAAAGTACAGCACCATTGATGATTTTACCAAATCAGAACAGTTTTGACAGGTTATCGTAGGCTAAACGTAGAGAAACAATAACAAAACCGGAATATCTTCATTCGGTATCCCGGTTTTGTTTGTATTTGAGCTAACCGAAAGCCTGAATCGCTTCATCGCGGAGCAAACTCAGCCGTTCCAGCAAAACCGGATCGTTCTGTTCAGCAATCTGCTCTTCCACCGCTTCGATGGCTTCCAGCAGTTGGCCGTTAAACTCACCCAACCGCTGCGCAATAATTTCCTTCGACGCCTGTTCTGACTGTGCCCCCAGGACTTCGTTGATAAACTGAAGTTCCGGCGGCATCCCGGCTTGCAGCGCGCCCACCACCATCTGATAAACCATCTTCAACCGGTCTGCGGTGCGGTTATCGCTCCGGTGTTCCGCTTCCTGAATATTGGCCGAAAGCACCTGAATGAAGGTGTAATCAATCAGCGCCAAATTGGCTTCAATCACTTCCTGCGGATTCTCGCTGTTCACAATGGCTTGCAGAAGGCTGGCGGCATCCTGTAACGCCGCGCGCGTTTGCTGATCGGCCAGCGCGGTCAGTTCCAGCAGACGTTCCCGCAGCGCTTCCAACTGCGGACGTTCAGCTGCCGCCGCCTGCCCAATCTGTACCTGAAGTTCCTGAAAGAATTGATAATCAAAAGCCGGGCGAATTAACCCCACCAGCGCTTGAATGCGTTCCGGGCTGTCGGCATATTTCAGGGCCAGATTCATAAAATCGCCGCGTTGAGCATTCTGACCAAGCGCATTGACCTCCTCGGCCATTTCCTGAATCACTTCCTCCTGCACCCGCGCGCGCTCC
>DATALK010000171.1:0-17666 GCA_036261085.1 Phototrophicaceae bacterium
GGGAACTGCTGCCCATCTGCCAGAACGAAGGGCTGGGCGTCATCCCCTGGAGTCCCCTGCGCGGCGGCTGGTTGAGCGGACGATTCTATCGCGGTATGGCCGCCCCGCCGGAAGGGTCGCGCCCGCAGATCGCCGATAAACTCGGCTGGTCGGAAGGGTGGAAGGTCTACAACAACGAACATACCTGGACGGTGATTGACGCCCTGTTTGCGGTGGCGGAAGAAACCGGCCACACGCCCGCACAGGTGGCGCTTAACTGGGTGCTGCGGCGTCCCGGCGTGACGGCGCCGATTATCGGTGCGCGCAGCATGGAGCAGTTAGAGGACAATCTCGGCGCGGTAGGCTGGGAACTCAGCGCCGAGCAGATGGAACGTCTGAATCAGGCCAGCGGCAAACCGTTACCGTATCCATACAATTATCTCAGCGGGCTATAAGGCAACCTCACCCCCGGCACCTCGCACTCAGGGGACATGCGTCCCCATTCGGCTCGCCACACTGGGGAGAGGGGAGAATATGCGAGTTAGCGCGGTGGCAAAGTTGGCGGCGGCGGAGGGGAGGGGGGAGTGCCGCTGCTGCAAATACAAGTCTATAGTCTGTAGTCATTAGTCGTTAGTCGAAAGACAAAGACATGGAAACGCCCTCGATAAGCCGCCAGAGATAGTATACGGGAAAACGGGGGCAATGGAGTAAACATTTGTTCGAACGTTTGTTTAGTTTTTTGGGCAGCGCCGCCAGAGGCTCAAAGCCTGCTGGCTGGATGGCTGCGGTAAGCCGCCTGAAGGGGCTGGTTAATTCCGTGACGGGTGTCTGGTTTATCCGTAGAGGCCGCCCCATGTGGTAGCGGACGCCCCGTTGGGCATCCCTACGGCGGTATCCTGTTGGTTTTATCTGGTGGGTGCGGCGTTGAGAACCTCGGCGATGGCGATGACATCAGCGGCGCAGGCGGGCGGAATCTGGTCGGCGGGCAACGTGTTGATGGCGGCGATAAAATCCACGTACTGCGCGGTTGCCAGTAAGCGGTTCAGATTGTTGAGTGTTTCGGCATTGGTCACGCAGCGGTTTAAGATGTTCTGGATGCGCGCGGCGGAGGGGGCGGGTACGGCCAGCTTGATAACCCCATTAAACAGACTTTGGGTATAGGTGGATTGAGGTACGATGTCATCAAGGCCGACGTGTGAAAAATCCCGATAAGGATGGATGCCCCACATAATCTGACCGCCATCAGGACTATATTCTATTCCAACCATAAAACCTGAGGATTTATAGCTGTCAATTAGCTGCTCAGTTTGGATGTCCCACACATAAACCAGACCATACTGTATTTTTGCAAGGAGTTGGGCGCTATCAGGACTCCATTTTAACTGGTTCACATTTCCAGGTAAGTCGGTAATGGTATGCACTATTTGCCCATTTGCAGCATCCATGACATAAATTGAATCCCGCAAAGCGTCGGTAGAGCTAGATTGGGGTTTACTTCCATACGTTCCTAAAGCTACTACTGAAAATCCGGTAAAAGCCAGTTGTGTGTCGTCGGGACTCCAAATAACCGATCCAAGTGATTGATCTGACTGAGGATATCGAGCGATAACTTGGCCTTGTATGGCATCTATTAGCACTGTTATATATTTTCTATCGATCAATGCGATTCGGGTACTATCATGGCTCCACATGGGCGGAGATTCTATAATCTGACTACCATCGAGCGTAATAGTTTTTAGCAGGTCGCCAGTAGTGGCGCTATAGATCACAATCTCTCGCAAGTTTTGAGCAATAGTGGCAATCTGACTGCCGTCAGAATTCCATTGTCCTAAAATTACATCCGGGGGCAGTTCCACTAAGGTTTCCAGTGTGTTTGCGTCCCAGATTTCATTCAGAGTTGCCAATTTTGTTCCATCAGGACTAAAAGAGGCGATGCTGCGGGACCCAGTGGGGTCTGGCTGAGGGCGAAAGGCCAGCAGGCGGAAATTGGCATCGTAAACGCTGATGCCATCGCCCGCCAGTCCAATTTTGCTGCCGTCATCACTCCAATCGAACCAATACACTGCATCTATCGGAGCGGGGGACTGCGCCCAGGTGTGCGCCGGGGAGTGAGCCAATAGCAGGATTAAGGCAATAGGGAAGAGGAAACAGCGCCGAATGGCTTTCATATGGAATTCCTTTGTTGTGTCCCCCACAGCAACAGAAGACCGCGCCGTCTGCACCAAGTGTAACACTAAAATCGAACCTGATTTGACCGGGTTAGTGGTCAGTTGTAACTTATGGTGAGGTCGGACTCATCGCGGCAAATGTTACCTTGATGCTGTCCGTATCACGCAGCCCATCGTTATCGGTTATGGTCAGGGTAAATAACAGTCCTGTCCCCACCTGTTCGCGGGTTAAATCCAGCCGCACGGACTGCCCGTTGTTAACAAGGGGAGCCGCGCCCAGGCTCCAGACATAATCCACAATGTTACCATCGCTGTCCGTACTTTGAGCGCCATCAAGTGTTAAGGCGGCTCGTCCGTCACTGTCGGCGTCGGTCAAAATCACCGACTGCCCAGCTTTTACCATTGGTGGGTGAAGAGGTGTGCCGCCGGTGGCGCTCAAACGGCGAATGTCTAAAAAGGCGATTTGACCCAAGCTGTTGTAAGGAACGGCAAGCCAGTTTCCATCGGGTGAAAAATAGCGATTCATACAGCCATTACCGAGATGCACATTCAGGTATTGCACGGTATGAGCGAGGGTATCGTATTGGGCCAGGCGACCATCGGCCAGCACAACGACTAATTGTGTTGGCGCGTCTGGGGCAAACGCCGCTTGACAAATGGCCTCCGTATCAAAAGTATCAATGGCAAGACTGGCAGTTGGCTCATTGGGCCGCCAGAGAATCAAACGGCCTTCGGTATCGTTTGAGGTAGCTGCCGGGTCTGGTCGGCCAATGAGCAGCACCGCATCCCCGGCAGGCGCAATTGCTAACGGCCGATCATCGACGTACTCCACCGTTGTATAAAGGCTGCCATCTATCTCAGGATTCAATTTATGTACCAGCACCTTCAGCGGATCAGATGATATGACCGATACATGATAAATTTGCAGCGCTTCAACGATTTCATCGCCGGTGCTGGTGGTGCTAAACACGGCGGCGTTATTGGTTGCTGCCCATAGTACCAGTGCTGGCGATTCGGGGGCGAAGGATAAACGTGATAAAACCTGAAGACCAAGACTTTCTCCTGTCCTGGCGTTGGCGATAGCGATTTCGGCGGCGTCGGTAATGGTTGGGGCGGTAGGTGTATCCGCGCTCTGTTGATATAGAAACAGAAGTTTATTGGGGGCGGCATACAAGAATTGATCCTGCGTGGCATCAATCAGCTTGTCGGATGTAATTACTGTTTGGAGCGGCCAGACGGATGTTTCCTGGGTGATGGTATGCGATGTTAAGTTGTAGGTTTGCCAGGCTGGGTCTGGTAGCTGCGGGGCAAAACTTCGGGTTGGGCTAATCATTAAGCCGGTATTGATGAAGGTGAACTGCTGGCTGTCTGGCGACCAAGCGAATAAACCAGCCTGAGCCGTTTTAATATCAGTGACAATATCAAATGCTTCTTGGGCCAGAATCCGGTGAACATGAGCAACCAGGACAAAAACGGTGATAAATAGCGGTAACATCGGGAAAAATGACCGCTGCCGAACGAATTTCATGGGATGTTCCTTGTTATGATTACCAGTTAAGCTGAAGCAAAAGTGTATTGGTTTGATAAATTGGGGTCTCTTTTTTAAGGGATAAAGCGATGGTCTCGCCGTCAGGTGACCAAGCCAGGGTGTTTACATAAGTGTCTGTTAACTGTAAGCTCGAAAATCGGAATATCTCCTGCGTGGTTCCTGTCGCTATGTCAGTCAAATAGAGGACGGTATCGGCGCGGTCTTCAGGTCGGAAGGTGGTAAATTTGGCTTCGCCAGTTTTTGCCAGATGTCCTCCCCACAAGAGCCAGTTTTGATATAACTCCCAGTCAAAAACATCGGCATTGGCATAATTAAGAGAGTTGACAATACTGACGCATGATTTTGAGCCGAAAGCACAGGCAAATAGTTCCGAGTGATCAATTATTCCATCTATATTCTCATCAAGCCGTTTATGGAACATTCGAGCAGCAGGAAAGCCGGTGCGTACATCCCAAAGGTTATTACCATAGCCAACATAGTTTTTTAGATCATCGGGATTCAAGGTGTCGGGTGGGGAAAATTTAACGAATTGTAGAGTATCCGTATCTAGGATTTGCCGTGAACTCACATATAACATTTGACTTTGGATTGGCGACCAATCTAAAACAACATACTTGGCAGGGACGCAAATCCTGGAAACTGTCTGATTTTGGGTCGTGAAGCGAATTAGGCTGTATTGACTTGGGTCTGAAGGACACGCAATAGTTTCATCTGTTGTGATTAACTGAGAGTTGTCAACCGACCACTTCGTAAATATTCCTCTGGTCTCGGCGAGAAGCGTCAACTCCTGGGTTTCTTTGTTCCACATATAGCAGGTTGCTGTCGAGTCCCAACATAAGAAAATGTATTTGCCTTCATTTGATACAGCAATAAAATCCCCATAAGTATTGACGATTTCATAACTCCTTATAGACGGGAACTTGATAGCAGCAGTAAGTTGATGGGGTGTTTGCGCCCAGGTGCGGGCCGGGGAGTGAATCAGTACCAGGATCAGGGCAATCGGAAAGAGGAAACAGCGCCGAAAGGCTTTCATATGGAGTTCCTTTGTTAATGCCCCCACATCAACATGGATTTCAGATGGCGGCCCCTGGTCGGGCGTTACTAAAATCGGGGAGGGCACATAGGCCCTCCCCTACACGAGCATCCGAACTCAGATATTTATCCCAACCATCACATTATATCCCCGGCAGCAGGAGCGGCTGGCCGTTGATGGTCACAAAATAGTTAGGAATCCAGCCGACGCCGAAGAGTTCAAGCTGGATGTCCTTTTTGTAAGCGGTGATGGTGTATTCCTGGGCTTCGACGGCCACCTTCGCCCATTTGTCGTTGACGGCCTTGATCTCGGCCTCAAACTTCTGCTCCACTTCGGCCATTTCGGCTTCGATCTGCGCCAGCGTTTCCTGGCTTTCCTGCAAATCATCTTTGGTCTGGCGGCTGAAACGGTGGGCGCGGCTGGTGCGCGACAGGGTGTAAGTCGTGCGGCCTTTGAGCAGACTCAGCACGGCCTCACCACGTGTAAAGAGTTCTTCGCGGCGGCGATCTGCCAATTCTTTCTTTTCCGAACCCAGTTCGCGGGATTTGCGCTGGTGCTGATCTTCCAGCTTGTCCATGATTTTTTCGTATTTGGCGGCGATGGTGTCAATTTCGACATCGCGGCGTTCACGCGCGACCTGCTGCGCCTGCGCCTGGAACTCGCTGAATTCGGCATCCGGGACGCCGTAGACGCCGAGGGTGGCGTTGTAGGGTAACTTTAGCGAGGCCGTGTTGTAAAGCATATCGGTCAATTCGCCGCGCAGGCTGGTCAGCCGTTTGGCGTCGGAGAGTCCCGGCGGCACATCGCCGTAAATGCCTTCGCTCAACGGCGCTTGTGACAGCCGCCGGGCGTCTACCGGCGCGGTCTGGTATTCCTCCCAATGGATCAACCCGGCCTTTTGCAGATTCGAAATCTGATAGGCAAAAATGCGCGCGGTATAGAGCTGCGTCTTTTTATCCTGGTAACGCACGATGGCCTGCGCCAGCAGCACCGGCGCGTAAGCCAGCAGCGGATTTCCCATACTCTGAACGGCAAAGCGCGTTTGCTGCGCCCAGGTATTGATGGCCTGCTGGGAGGTGAGTGCCGCCGGGAGGAAATACTGCGCGATGCTGGAGGTCAGCGGCGGCTGATTGGCGGAATAGCCGGCGGGCAGTCCGGCGGTGCTGCGCGTGGTCATCTGCGTGGCCGCCGGGGGCATGACCTGGGTGTTGTAATTGGGTACGGCGGGCATCGGCTGTGTATAGCCCGACGACGCGGCGTACTGGCCGGTTTCGGGCGGCAGGGGCGGCATCGGCGCGGTGAAGGATTCAAATCCCGGCGGATTTGGTGGTGCGGCCTGCGCGCCAAACGCGCTGGTTTCGGGCGGCAGGGGCGGCATAGGCAGGCTGGCCGGGGAGACTGCCGGGGCCGCCTGGGTATAACCGGCGGCGGGCATGGCCTGGGTGACACCCGGCGTTCCGGCAAAGGCGGGCTGGACAATCCCCGCGCGCGCTAAAAGTTCCTGTTTCTGGGAAGCCATTAAGGCGGCGATTTGCTGGCGGGTGAGGGGGCCGCGCAGGTAGCTCATGGCCCAGCGGGTATGCACCAGCGTTGGCCCGCCGGTATCGTGGACGTTGTGCATCAAAAATACACGTGGCTCAACTTCGGCGACCATCTGCTCGACTTCTTTGAGGTTCATGCCGCTGGTGGCAGAGGCCATGGATTCCAGACCAGTCATCACGCGCTTGCGGTCATTTTCCGACTGCAAGCGCCCGATGAACCACGTCCCAGCGTTCGATAGACCTTTGTAATCGAGGTCGCCGGGGTTCTGGGTCGCCAGAATCAGCCCCAGGCCATAGGCGCGGGCCTGTTTCAACAGCCGCAAAATCGGGTCTTTGGTCGGCGGGTTGAGGGGGTAGGGCGGGAAGTACCCAAACATCTCGTCAACGTAGAGCAGGGCGCGCAGGCTGGTCGTGCCGCTCAAACCGCGCATCCAGCTTAAGACATTTTCCAGCAGCAGGGTGATGATAAACTGGCGTTCGGCCTCGTTCAGGTGCGCCAGATAAAAGATCGAAACATGCGCGCGGCCATTCGGTTGGTACAACAAATTCTGGACATTCAGCGGTTCCCCCTGAATCCACGACTGGAATGAGGGCGCGGCCACGATGTTGTTCAGCGACATCGAGAGTTTGACGCGCGTTTTCTCCGACATATATTCGTCTACGGGCAGCACGCCGAGTTTGGTAAAGGGCGGCTTCTGCACTTGCAGGATGATGTCTTCCAGCGTCAGATTTTGGCCGCGCTGCCAGGCATACTCAAAAATATTGGCGATTAACACATGCTCTTTGTCGCGCACCGGCTGCGCGTCAATGCCGATGAGCGCCAGCAGCGCGGTGACGATGCCGTTGATTTTCTCGCGCAGGAATTCTTCATTGCCTGCCCACCCTTCACGCGGGGCGGCCAGGGACGCCAGAATGCTGATCGGCAGGCCTGCATCCGAACCGGGGGTGTAGATGCTGTACTTGGCGATACTTTTGAGCCAGCGCACCCGATCCGGGACGATGCCCCAGCTTTCCAGGCCATCCCGCCAGCGTTGGGCGATGTCCGCCGCAAAGGCGGGGACATCCAGTCCGGCGCGGGCGGCGTCGTCCTGGTTGACCCAGGGCTGGAAATCTTCCGGGCGCAGATCGGGGAAGGTCAGCAGCAGATTGGTGATGTCACCTTTGGGGTCAATGATGATCGCCGGGATGTTATCGAGGATGGCTTCTTCCAGCAGGCTGATACACAGGCCGGTTTTGCCGCTGCCCGTCATGCCAACCACAACGGCGTGGGTCGTCAGATCACGGGCATCATAATACACCACATCATTGGTCAGTCGGTTTGAGGCGGGATCATACCGGCGTCCAAGATAAAAGCTGGTCGGGGCTTCAATAAAGGGCATTTGTAATACTCCCTGCAAAATCCTAAGCGGTAAAATGATCCAAGAGGCTGACATCCTACACGCTATCGCGTAGGTAAAAATTAATTATAGCACATTTGCTCTATTGATTTCAGCACTCTTTAGACTCAGTTTAAGCATATATCGAATTTTGAATCCGGGGTACTGGAATCAAAGCAGAACCGCCCCTAAATTGGGGGTAATTAGTCGAAGTTCGTGGATGGGCTGCAGGTTGCCTCGATCTGATTAGGTGTCAAACAGGAAACCTAAGCGGTTTTTCTGTTTCGAGCCATCGGTCAACTCAGTAATTTCAAAACAAATGCCGGTGTTTTCCGTAACCGAATATTCGGCTACCGCTGATTTACCATATTTTAGACTGCACTGAATATCGCCATACGTTTGGGCGATCTGAGGGCCTAATGCGCTCAAGGCTACAATGACCACGATAGCTACGAGTACCAAAATGAGCGCGTATTCGACTAAGCCCTGACCTTTTTCGCGTTGATGAGACCGTTGGATAAAACCACCCATTTTTACCCTCAAAGCAAATAAATTCACAGTGTTTGATGAATAATCCAATTGGATATAGTAGTAGTCTAACTCAGGAACATTTCATAGTCCTAAAAAGACCGATAATCTGGATTGATTATAACTCTGGGGAAGTAGAACGCTATAAAAATAGAGGGCAAAAAACGCACTCCTGGCTGAGGTCAGGAGTGCGTTATGGATCACAACGGGGGCATTCAGCAGGGGTTCGATGGTGCAGTCATGAAATGGGTGTTGCGATCAGGTATTTATCCCGGCAGCGAAGGTCAAGATGGACTTCTCACCGTTGGGAACAATGGCAGCTATGAAAGCAGCGGTGGTCGGCAACAGTGTGGTGAGACGATGTAAGCAGCGATGAAAACCAGAATAAATACCCGGACAGCGAAATTCGATGGGTGTGCAGTGTGCTGAATTGGGCGGCAATGAAACGACGATGTTGCCCCCGGATCAGGTGAACATAACAATTACTTATGTTCAATTACACTATACACCCAGAAGCGTTAAATAACAATAGTCTTCTTGATTCTTTACAAAGAATTCACAATGTAATTTTCGGTAATAACCGCCCACAATATCCGGCCCCCAATTTGGAGCCGTTTTTATAGGGACACTGGCCCCAACAAAATTGACTCGCACCATCAACCGTGTACGGACACGACCCATCGTGTCCGTACAGAATGCCGTCACGGCATGTTTGCAATCCTGAGTGCTACTGGCAGGTGATCTTGGTTGGGGTTTTGGACTCGGCCCAGCGGCGGTTAAATTCGGTAACAAACTGCGCGGCTAAATCGGCGTCCTGGATAATCACCATATTTTCGTCATTGCTTTTGGTGGCGTTCGAAGAAATGTTAAACGAACCGGTCACAACAACGCTGTCATCCACAATAAAGACTTTGTGATGCAGCACAAACGGGTTGCCATCCTGCCGCGCGTCAATTCCGGCGCAGCGCAGCGTTTTCAGTTCGCTGGCGTCGGTTTCGCTGCCGGTGGTTTCAAAGATGCCGGTGACGGTGACACCAGCGGCGCTGCGATCTAACAGCGCTTTGGCCGCGTCATAATCGGTGAACGAGAAGGTCATAAATTTGACCGAGCGTTTGGCGCTGGTCAGCGTGGCGACCAATGACGGCAGCACTTGATCTTCCGGTGAGAAATAATTCTGGATGGTATCGCCATCCTGGGTGAACTGGCTATTGGGGGTGTTGGCTGGGGAACGCGGGCCAAAACTCTTTTGCTCAAACATCTCGTTAAATTCGGCCTGATAATTCTGCACCAGTCGTTGCGAACGGATGGCAACGGCGTTGTTATTGTTGCGGTAGGTGTCGTTGATGGTGAAGTTCCAGGAGCCAGTCCAGACGGTGGTGCTGTTCAAAATCATAAACTTGTTGTGCATGAAGGCGCTGCGCTGGTCGTCTACTACCGGGATTCCGGCTTTGACCAACTGCGACATAGTGGAGTCGTCGTCTTCCAGGGCGTGTTCGGTATCCACCACCATCCGAACTTTGACACCGCGTTTATGGGCGTTTAATACGGCCTGGGTTAGCACCGGCAGGTTAAACTCAAAGGCGACGATGTCCAGGGTATTGCCGGATGTTAACTTATCAATGGCCGCTGCCAGTTGATTTTCGATGCCGCCAGTATAGGTTTTAGCATCCCGGCTGCCGGTAGGAGCGGTGAAATACACCTGCCAGAAGCCTTTTTGCGCGCCGAAACCCTGTCCAACGCTGATGGCCGTGACATTTCCTGGTACGCTGGCGACTTCGGTCACGCTGGCCGGCGTTTTGGTCGGGATGGGCGCGGTGGTCACGGCAGCGGCGGGGGTTGACAGCCCCAATAAGCCCAACACATCCACGCCGGTGATGCCGCCAATGACCAGCGCAATCACCACGATTATGCCGGTGAGCAGCGTTGCCAGGGTGGTGCGGGAAGTGCCGCCCGAACTACTGCTGGATGAGGCGGCGCTAGATTTCGCCCGCAGTTTGGGATTGTCCTGCGTCGCACGGCTGTCCTGTTTGGTCTGGCGGGTTGCTCGTTTGGTCATTAGGTTGTACTCCTGGCGTCGGCGGCGCGATGAGGGCGGTCAGCGCCTGAATATTGGCAATATTATCCAGCGTGCCCTGCTGCTGGAGGTAGGCATCAAAATTGGGCGGCGTCACGGCCTGCGCCGAGGGGGTATAAGCGGCCACTGCTTCGGCGGAAGCAGAGATTTTGCCGATAAAATCCTGCTGCTCTTCGGGGGCTAGATCAGCCCGGCGGGCGGTAAAGCGGTTGATGCGGGTCAGCAGTTTGGTCACATGCTCCAGCGCTTCGTCAAACTGCGTATCGTCCAGGTCTTGGGCGGCCAGTTTGCTGATTTGGTCTTCGCCCCATTGCAGCAAGACCTGCGCCTCGTCGTCGGTCAGTTCGTCGCGGGCGCTGATGTCACCATATAACATTTCGGTTGCGCGTTCCAGTTGAGCCTGGGTCATGCTTGCCACCTCCTGATAGTGGTGATCATAACACAAAACCCGCAGCGACGCGGGTTAGAAAGCAAAGTGAACGTTGGGTGTAACAATTACATGTGAGGCTCGAACACGCCCACATAGGCGCTGTAGTTGACCGCCACCCGAAAGCCGATTTTTTCGGCGACGGCGACGGATGGTACATTGCGTGCCCACGAATCCCAATGCGGCGCGAGACCTGCCGCCAGGGCATGTTCGACCAGCGCGGAAGCGGTCAGTTGAGCCAAGCCGCGCCGCTGGTAGGCTTCAACGGTTTCAATGCCAATGCCACACTTACCCGCGCTGCGGTATTCACCGGTACACCAACCGGCAATTTCTTCCTGATGGTGTACCAGGCAGAAACCAAAGCCGTTTGCTAAAAACTGTTCGACGGACGGCCAGCACTGCCGAATTTCCGCCAGCACTTCGGTGACATGGTTCAGGCTGGTGTTACCGAGCAGGGCAGCATTAATCGGCTGCATGGTGAAGCCGTCCGGTATCCGGCGGCGCCACTCACTGCCGTTAAAGTTATTTAACGTGAGGAACACACGCGGATACAGTTTGAGTTCAATAGCCGGGAAAAGGGCGGGAACGTGCGGCTCCCATTCCGGCGTATAGGTTACTTTAACAAACACAGGCGGTGTGATCGTCGGCAGGAGTTGTTCCGCAATCAGGCCGCAAAGTTCAGCGTTAAAAGTGGCATTGTGGGGGTTGCCAGCGAGATAGTGGCAGTGAAATTTGTCCCAGATGTAAGCGGTACGGGGGCGGGCCAGATCATCAACCCAGATGAGCACCGGGCTGTTCCCGGCAATGATGCCATCAATAACGAGTTCCAGATGTTGACCAATAAATAAGGGACGAACTGTGGCAAATTGTTCGAACGGTAGTGGGTGCATAAGCTCACTTTCGGAGATGAAATCGGTGTGATGTGATTATATGGCCCGTTAAAGACTTTTGCTACCCTTGATGCTGCCCTACCCATTCCCTGCCGGAAACGTTATTATCCTGTTATGAAAATTCTGCTGATTTCCCGCTGTCCACCGTATCCGCTGCATCTTGGTGATCGCCTGATCCTGTACCATTTGGCGGAGGAATTAGAAGCCCGCCACCACCAACTGGATTTACTGGCCTTTTATGACCGTCCCACTGATTTAGACGAACAGGGCCGTTACGATCATCGTTTTAATCACGTCGAACTGATTCCTGAACCGCACCGGACACAGGGTGACTATCTGCGGCGCACGCTGCTGCCCAATATGCGCTTTCCCCGCCGCGCCGAGCAAGCGTGGTCGCCTGCGATGTGGCAGGCCATTGAAGCGCGCCTGAAGGCGGAAACTTATGATGTGGTGCATCTGTTTGGCGGCGTACAGGTGTACGAATATGCGCGGGCGCTGCGCGGTCTGCCCGCCATGATTACGCCGTATGAAAGTTACAGCTTGTACTTGCGGCGGGTGCGGGAGGCCCTCACCCCCAGCCCCTCTCCCTCAGGGAGAGGGGGGCAGCAGGCGGGTGCTTTTTCCTTCTCTGCGTATAAAAAACGGTTACTTATCGAACTACAATTTCGCCTCGCGCGCGGCTTTGAAGCGTGGATGTTTACGCCGTACCGGCGCGTCGTGGTCGTATCGGAACAAGACCGGGAAGAACTGCTAGACATTAACCCGACGCTGCCGGTGGAAGTGATTCCCAACGGCGTTGATCTGTATCATTTTCGGCGGGCGCGGGTCAAGCGAAAAGCGCCCGCGCTGCTGTTTGTCGGTAATTACGAGTATGCGCCAAATGTGGATGCGGCACTGCGGTTGGCGCGGGAAATTCTGCCGCAGGTGCAGAAGCGGCAGTCGGATGTTAAACTGTGGCTGGTCGGGAATGCGCCAACGCCGGAACTGCAAGCGTTGGCGGGGGACACCATTCATGTGACGGGGCGCGTGCCGGATGTGCGGCCCTATCTGGCGCGGGCGGCGGCGTTTGTCTGCCCGCTGCGTTTGGGCGCGGGGATTAAAAATAAAGTGTTGGAGGCCCTGGCAATCGGCTGTCCGGTGATCGCTACACCGCTCAGCCTGGACGGGATCGCGGTGGAGGACGGTCACAGCGCCTTGATTGCCGATGGGGACGAATTGGTGGCCGCAATTGTGCGCCTGTTGGGCGATGCGACTCTCGCGCAGCAGTTGGCCGATCACGGACGCGCGCTGGTTGAAAAACAGTATAGTTGGGATGCAGTCGCTGAACGTTACGAGGAGCTTTATGCCACCATCAGCCGCCAAGTTTGAACTGGTGACGTATGCCGAAGCCCCCCCCCGCCGGAAATGGAAGTCCATGAAATTATGGAGCAGGGGTGGCCGCCGTATCTGCTGTTTGACCCCATCGCTGACAAATACTGGACGCGAATGCACGTCTATTTCCCCCAATTTCAATTCGCCCTGTATGACCAGCAGCAGAAAATGGCGGCGGTTGGCAACAGCGTTCCGTTAGCCTGGGATGGCCGCGACGACAGTCTGCCGCCGGAAGGGTGGGATTGGGTGCTGGAAAGCGGCATTCAGGGTTATGAAACCGGGACGCCGCCCAACACCCTGGCCGCGATTTCAATTACCACATCCCCAGCTTACCGAGGACAGGGTGTCAGCCAACACGCGGTCAGCGCGCTGCATGAGCTGGCAAAGCGTAACGGCCTAGCCGCCGTGATTGCGCCCGTGCGCCCGAATCGTAAACACCAGTATCCGCTGACGCCGATGGAGCGCTACCTCACCTGGCAAACGGATGACGGCGCGCCGTTTGATCCCTGGATGCGCGTTCACTGGCGGTTGGGCGCGCGGATTGTCAAAGTTTGCCCGCGTTCGATGTGTATTCCCGGCAGTCTGGCGCAGTGGGAAGAGTGGACAGGGTTGCAGTTTCCCGAAAGCGGCTCCTACATCGTTCCCGGCGCGCTCAATCCCATTGAGATGAATCTGGACAATGGTCTGGGATGTTATATTGAACCGAACGTGTGGATGGTGCATAGTCTGTAAATGGCGTCAAAATCATTGGTGGGGAGGTTGTACGGACACGATATATCGTGTCCGTACCAAGCCAGATATTTTTACCTCGCCGGTTTTGATGTGCCAGTCCGAACAAAAGATTGATTATCGGGGAGAAGAGCGACCATGAAACTGATTCGCGTTTATGAATTCGGCGGGCCGGAAGTGATGCAGTACGAGGACGCGCCCGAACCCTATCCCGCGCCGGGGATGGTGCGGGTCAAAGTGGAGGCCATTGGGCTGAACTATATTGACACCTACCAGCGCAGCGGCGCGTACAAAATTCCGCTGCCCTTCACGCCGGGGTCGGAAGCTGCCGGGGTGGTGGATGCGGTGGGGCAGGATGTGACTGATTTTAAGCCGGGAGACCGGGTGGCCTACGCGCTGGTCAATGGGGCGTATGCGGAAAAAACGATTGTCGCGGCGGAAAAACTCGTGCCCGTGCCGAAAGGTCTGGATGCGCTCACGGCGGCGGCGGCCATGCTTCAGGGTATGACGGCCCATTATCTGGTAAACGATACCTTCCCGTTGAGTGAAGGGCATACCGCCTTGATTCACGCGGCAGCGGGTGGCACCGGCCAGTTGGTCGTGCAGATGGCAAAACAACGCGGCGCGCGGGTAATCGGGACGGCAGGGACGGAAGCCAAAGCCGCGCTGGCAAAAGCGCTCGGCGCGGACGAAGTGATTGTGTATACCCAGCAGGATTTTGAGGCGGAAGTCAAACGCCTGACCGATAACAAAGGCGTGGATGTGGTTTACGACTCGGTGGGCAAAGATACGTTTGACAAAAGCCTGAACTGCCTGCGTCTGCGCGGGATGCTGGTGTTGTTCGGGCAGGCCAGCGGCGCGGTGGCGCCACTTGATCCGCAGGTACTCAACGCTAAAGGGTCACTGTTCCTGACGCGCCCATCGCTGGGGCATTACATCGCCACGCGCGAGGAACTGCTGCGGCGCGCGACGGCTGTGTTTGATGGCATCCAGAGCGGGGCGCTCAAAATCGAGATTGGCCGCACGTTTAAGCTGGCCGATGCCGCCGAAGCGCACAAGGCGCTGACCGGACGCCAGACCACCGGCAAGGTGCTGCTGACGCCGTAATAATGACCAACTGGGGCGGCCCCATCGGAGCCGCCCGGCTAACATGGGGTTTCGGAGGTAAAGTATGACGAGTGATGAAATCGGCCAGCTCAAAAATCGTCTGTTTCAGAAAGAATGTTATTTGCTGGAGTCCCGCGCGGCGCTGGCGGCAGCGATGGTTGAACACTTTGGAGAAGAAGCTGAAGCGGTTCTGCGGAACTTCCTCAAAAACTCTGTGCGCAATTGGGCGGTGAAAACAGCAGAAGCCGACCTGGCCGCGAATAAACCCAATGATATTCCGGGGTTGATGGATTTCCTTTGGGGGCCGCTGCGGGAAGAAGGCTTTGAATTTACCTGCGACCAGACTGACCAGGGGTATCAAATGAACGTCACCCGCTGCCCAATAGCGGAGATTGCCCGGTCACGGGGACTGGAAAAGTGGGGCTATATCTTCCACTGTATGGGCGATGAGGCGATTGCCGAGGGCTACAATCCGGCGATTGGCATGACCCGCACAAAAATGCTGATGAATGGTGATGAATACTGCAATCATTTTTATTTTTATCGGGAATAAGCGGATTGTATCCCACCCCGCCGCCGCTATTGAGGAAGTCCTCTGGTGCTGTTAAACTTGGCTGACCGTTTTTTATCAGGCAAGCCGTATTTGCACATGGTTAATCGCTATCCCAAAACTCTCGTTGTCATCCCGGCGCTGAACGAAGCCGACAGCATCGCCGGGGTGATTTGCTGCGTTCGGGAGTGCGCGCCCTGGGCCGAGGTGCTGGTCATCAATGATGGTTCCAGCGACGATACTGGCACGATTGCCGAGGCGAACGGGGCGGTGGTGCTGCATATGCCGCATAACGTGGGCATCGGAGCCAGCGTGCAGACCGGTTTTATGTTTGCTGATTTGAATGATTACGAAGTTGTGATCCGCAATGATGGCGACGGCCAGCACGCGCCGCAGGACATCCCCCTGATGATTGAAGCGCTGCTGACGGGCGAGGCCGATATGATTATCGGTTCGCGCTATATCGAAGATCGCGGGTATGTTGGTTCATCAGCACGGCGGGCGGGCAGTCTGATCCTGGCGCGGCTGATTTCGTCCGTTACCCAGCAAAAATTTACCGACCCGACCTCCGGCTTTGTGGCCTGCAACCGGCGGGCGATTAAACTGTGCGCGCAGGTTTATCCCCACGATTACCCCGAACCGGAATCGATTGTGCTGCTGCACCGCGCTGGCATCCGCCTGCAAGAAATTCCGGTGACGATGAAACCCCGCGAAGGCGGGCGCTCCTCCATTACCCTGTTACGCTCCGGCTATTATATGGCAAAGGTCATCCTGGCGATTCTGGTCGGGCTGCTGCGCCCCGCGCCCGTGCTGGAAGGCGGTTAACCGATGGCGCTGACCCTTCGCCCATTTGTGGCAGCTGATTATCCGGCGCTGACCGCCCTGATTAACGCGACACTGCTGGAAGATGAGCCTGTGACCGCTGACGAGCTGTGTTACGAGGACAGCGCTCGTGACCCGCTGTTGAAGTTCGCGCGTTGGGTGGCGGTCTGGGATGGGCAGGTGGTGGGGCTGACCGATCACACCCAGTATCCCGATTTATACAACCCCGACAAATTGTGGGTGATGGTGCGGGTGCATTCTGATTACCGGCGGCGGGGTATTGGCGCGGCGTTGTACGAAACGCTGCTGGCCGGTGTGCGCCAGCACGATCCGCTGGCGTTCCAGACGCAAATCCGCGAAGATCAGACCGAAGCGGTGGCTTTTGCCCAGAAACGCGGTTTTGTGGAATTCACCCGCCGGTGGAAATCGTATTTAGAAGTTGCCCCATTTGATACCGCGCCGTTTGCGGGGTTGGAAGCCCGGTTAGCACGGGAAGGGATTATCGTCAAAACCCTCAACGAACTGGCCGATGACCCGGAACGGGATACGAAACTCTACGAGCTGGAGTGGGCGCTCGATCAGGATGTGCCCTCGGCGGAGCCAGTGGTACGGATGAGCTTTGAGAATTTCCACAAGCAGTATCTCAGCAATCCGCGTTTTATGCCGGAGGGGATGTTCATCGCGTTGGATGGTACGGCCTATGTCGGTTTAAGTTCGTTCTTCCGCGCTGGCGAACGCGGTCTGCATGTTGATATGACCGGCGTGCTGCGGGCGTATCGCGGGCGCGAGATTGCGACTCTGCTGAAAGTGCGCGGCATCCAGTTTGCCCAGGCCAACGGTTACGAACGCATCACCGCCACCAATGACCCGCCGAATCTGCCGATGCTGGCGATTAACGCCAAACTTGGCTATGTGCGCCTGCCTGCTCAACTGCATTTAGAGAAAACATTTGCCAACGACGCATGACCAATTCCCTTCGGACTTTCTACATCCTGGTGGTCACACAAGGGCTGTCACTGATCGGCAGCCGGATGAGCAGCATCGCCATCGGAATTCGCGTGTTTGCCGAAACCGGCGACGCTGCGCCGCTGCTGCTGACCGCCTTCTTTAACGAACTCCCGGCCATGTTATTCAACAGCGCCGCCGGGGTGCTGGTAGATCGTTGGGATCGCCGCCGCGTTTTAATTCTGGCCGACGCGGGGCAGGCTGTCGGGAGCTTGCTGCTGGTACTCAGCTTTTTATCGGGCGCGTTCCAGGTGTGGCATTTGTACGCGGTGGCGCTGCTGTCAGGGACGTTTGCCATGTTCCAGGAACCGGCCAAAAGCGCCACCATGACCCTGCTCATTCCCGATACGGGCCGGGATCGCGCCAATGCGATCCAGTCTATGTTGTTCCCGCTGGCAGGGGTGGTGGCTCCGGCGCTGACCGGTTTGCTGTACGGTCTGGTTGGCATTGCCGGGATTATGCTGATTGATATGGTGACGTTCGCGGCAGCCGTTGGTGTGGTTTCGCGGCTACGTCT
>DATALK010000176.1:0-13003 GCA_036261085.1 Phototrophicaceae bacterium
GGTGGTGGAGCGGGATGCGTTAGGGTCGTTTGAACAACCCAACGGCATCATCCCGTTTCGCATCTCGCGGGAGCAGGCGGGGGCGGCCATTAAAGAACGGCTGCGCGGTCTGTCCGAGCGGCTGCAAGGAATGTTTAACAATAACAAAGTCACGCGGGCCACGCTGAACGGCTATTACCTGCCCTTCTGGGTTTTTGACGCGCTGATTGAAGTCACCCGCACGCGCGTTGATAACAGCCGTTCGGGGTATGACCGCCGCCTGTATATAACCGATCCCTACAGCCGGTCAACCTTTAATGATGCCCAGTACGATGTCGAAGTCTGCGCGGTGAAATCGCCACCGCGTTCCTTAGTCAATCGCCTGGGCGATTATCATCTGCGCGATCTGGCCGACTATACGCCGGAACTGCTGGCAAAATACCCGGCGCAGTTGTATAGCCTGGATTTTGACCAGGCGGCCCTGGAAGCGCGTTCCCTGGTTTCTACGGCGATGCGGATTAAATACGGCCAGCGGGAAGTTACCGACAACGACGTGATTATCAATGTTGCCACCAATATCCAGAATATGAGTTTTCAACTGGTGCTGCTGCCGGTCTGGATTGCCACCCTCGTGGAGCAGGATAAGGACGTGCGGCCCGCCCTGGTCAACGGCCAGACCGGCAAGGTGGTGTTGGGGAAGGCGCGCAAGCCGGGGAAAGGGGCTTGAGTTCATCAGCAGACCGGCCTCCCCAGGCCGGTCTTTTTTCATAACCCCCAACTGAGGCTAAAATCATCTGCAAGGCACGCCCTTTAGGGATGTTTTAGCTGAAATAGATACGTTAATCCGAAACAACAAAGGAAAAATCTGATGCGACGATTGATCGTCCTGATTGCCAGTGTGGTCGTAAGCGGCTTCTTTTTGTGGTTAGCCCTGCGGGATGTGCCTCAGGAAGAGATTATCACCAATCTCCAGCAGGCGGATTTAGGATGGGTTCTGTTAGGCATTGGCACGATTGCGCTCGGCCTGTGGACGCGCGCCATTCGCTGGCGGGGACTGGTCGGCTTTAAGGTCAGCACCTTGCAGGCGTTTTATATGTTTAACATTACCATGATCCTCAACCAGCTCCCGCTGCGTGCTGGGGAAGTGGCTCGTTCGCTGCTGGTCACGCGCTCCGGCGTGCCACTGATGACTGCCGCCACCAGCATTATTGTCGAGCGGCTGCTGGATACCCTGTTGGTCGTCATCTGGTTATCTCTCGCGCTGACCCAGGCTCCCAGTGCGCAGCCGGAAGTGGTGCGGTTAGCCGCTTTGTTTGGCCTCGCGGCGGTGGTCGCGTTCGGTGTATTAATCTTTTTCGCCCGTAAACGGGATGTAGCGCACAACTTTCTCGGCTTTTTTGAACGGCTGCTGCCCTTCATCAAAAAATTAAACCTGGGCCGTTTGCTGGATAACGTGCTGGACGGCATTCAACCGCTGGTTCACTGGCGCAGTGCCGCTCATGCCATTGGTTGGACGCTGATTTCGTGGGTGATTTCGCTGGCGACTTTCTACTGCCTGTTGATGGCGATTGGTGTGCAGGATAATGTGCTGCTGCTGGCGGTTCTGGCGATTACGCTGGCGTCATTCAGCATTGCCATCCCGGTCAGCGTGGCCTCGCTCGGCCCGTATGAAGGCGCGGTGCGGCTGGCCGGTGACATCGTGGGCATTAGCCAGGGACTTTCCACCGCTGGCGGTTTCCTGCTGCACGGCGTCAATATTCTGATGTACGCCATCTTTGGCACCATTGGCATGATTGCGATGGGCGTCTCCCTCGGCGATGTGCTGAAAGCCGCCGGGAGCAAAGACGAACCCCAGCCCGAAACCGCGCCGAGTGCGTAATTGTGCAAAACCGGCAGCCACATTGTATATTAGGCTGTGCCGCCGGATGCTGGAAGCCATCCGGCTAAATGCAAAAGCCGCCTGAAGGCGACTGAAAAACAGGTGTTTTGAGCAAATTCAGCCCGCTTCTAGCGGGCTTATTCTTATTTTTAGCCAGGGGACTTCCAGCCCCTGGCGGCATGTTTACCATCGAGGTCTGATTATGCCTTTTGCGGACATCGCTACCGGCGCGCAATTGTATTATGACGAACGGGGCCAGGGCGCGCCGCTGCTCCTGGTCCACGGCTTGCTTGGTACGGCGCAGTTGAATTTTGCGCGCGTTATGGATTGGCTCGAACCGCATTATCATCTCTACGGCCTGACGCTGCGCGGTTACGGCCAATCCACGCCCAAACCCCGTGATTTCCCACTGCGCTTTTATCACCGGGATGCCGCCGATGTCCTGGCCTTTATGGACGCGGTGGGTCTTGAAACCGCCCATATCCTGGGCTTTTCCGATGGCGGCGAGACCGCGCTGGTCGCGGCTGGTCAGCAGCCGGAGCGCTTCCTGTCGGTGGCGACCATTGGCGCGGTGGGGTCGTTTGATGCCTCCATTCGCCCCCGCGTACAGAGTATGTACCCTGGCACCTGGATCAGTGAAGCCGACAAAGCGACACACGGCATTCCTGACGCCAACGCTTTTATCCTGGGCTGGATTCGCGCCTTCACCCACTACATTGATCTCGGCGGCGATGTCAGCCTGAGTACCGCTGACCGCATCACCTGCCCGCTGTTAATGCTGTTGGGCGATCAGGACACGCTGAACCCGGCCCATTTCGGCCAGAAATTCATTGACCTCACCCCGCGCGGCCAACTCACCGTCTTTACCAATTGCGGCCACGCCGTCCACGACGAACAGTTCGCCGAGTTTCAGAGCGTGTACGGGGAATTTTTGAACAAGTAGCTATGCCGAATATGAGTTAAGTGCTGATCTTTACCACTGTTCACACGTAGAAATAGCCTGAAACCGCCCATCGTTTTTAATCGAAAGACTTAGGGTGTCTTTTTTGCTTTTAGTCAGGCGGGTGTGTTACAAATAAGGTTGTTCAAAGGGGGGACACATGGATCAAATGGATGCCCAGGAGCTTTTTCAGCAGGGATTGCAGGCTGTCCGCGATGAAAAGGATTTGAATCGTGGTCGGAAATTATTGGTGCAATCGCTGCGCCTTAATCCGAATAATGACATGGCTTGGGTCTGGTTATCCCGTGCCACCACCGATCCACAAAAACGCCAGGAATGTTTGGAACGCGCGCTCACCATCAATTCCAATAATCGTCAGGCTTTGGAACTCCAAAACCGGCTAACGGCCTCGTCCGTTTCTTCTCACCCTGCGGCTCCGGTAGAGAAAAAAGCGCCAGCAAAAAATCCACCAAATGGAATTGTTACCGATGTTTCGCAGTTAGGTTCGCTGCTGCGCGCTTCCGGCATGAACCCCGGACATCTATTTCAGCGCCTCATTTGGATTGTCGTCTGTGGGTTCCTTAGTTTTATTGGTTTTGCGGCCCTTTTTGACAATAAGCCGGATGGTTCTAACCAAATTCCGTTTGGGCTAATGGCGGCACTGCCGCTGCTGGGTATCTTGCTGCTGCTGTTCCAGATTGTGATGGCGTTGGGGACGCGCGTTGAAGTTTACGAGCAGGGTTTGAGTCGTGTTTATGGCGGTGAACGTAAAAGCTGGCGTTGGTCGGTTTTTACCGATATGAAGTTTATGGATTATAGTTACACCTAATACCGTTACGGTATTCTACTGTTTAAAGTTCATCTGTTTGATCTGACCTTGAAGCAGGCTGGCAAAACCCTGGCAAGGATCAATAAAGATGTGCGCCATTACCGTGAACTTGCCGATTTGGTCATTGAACGAGTGGCCCCTTTGATTCTTGAACGCCATTACGCGGCCATCAAACGGGGTGAGACGATCAAGTATGGCAAAATCCAGGCCGATCAAACAGGGCTTCGCCTGGGGCGAAAATCAGTTGCTTGGTCAGAAATCGGCTCGTGTGGCATTGACGATGAAAGCCTGACCATTGAACTGCGCCGTGAAAACCGCGATTGGGCCTGTTCCGTTTCCGAAGTTGACAATCTACATGTACTCCTGCTGCTGATCGCGCGCCAGAAACGGGCTTAATGCCTATCGCCTTTTAGCAACCACTGGGCCGCCGATGAAAATGGCGTCGAGAAAAGAAAACGGCGTGATATTGAGGCCCAATATCCTATCCGTATCGCCCAAAACAGTGAACAAATGTCCGAACAAATGTTTACTCCACCGCCCACGTTTTCGTTTATACTGTCTTTAGCGGCTTATTGAGGGCGAATGTGTGGCTTGGTTTTTCGACTGGTGACTGAAGACTATAGACTTGCAATTTTGGCAGCAATGGCAGCGGCACACCCCCCTCCCACTCTGCCACCGCCAATTTTGCAACCTCTGTGCCGCTGTGTCTTTGTGACCTTGTGTTACGTTTTTCTCTTGTTATTTAGCCCAGGAAATACCGCCCAATGAGCAGCACGATGCTAATCAGCAGAATCACGCTGCTCACCGGGAAAATCTTCCGCGCCGCCCAATCCGGCAGGAAGATGTCCGCCAGCAGATCGTTACCGGTTTGGTCGCCATAGCGCAGCGCCAGATCGGTTAAGGGGCAGCGCCGCCCATTGCCGAAATACACAATGCCTTCCAGCGTAATCGCGCCGAAGGCAACCGCCAGTTTCCAGTCATAGGTGCGGGTCAGGCCCGCCGCGACGATATAGAGAATACAGGCCGACATGAACAGGAACACCAGCGTGTGGAATAACTTAATCAGGAACAGTGGGCGGTTCATTTTAACCTTCTGTGGGCAAGTGCATGAATTGAGTTTTATTGTCGTCCGGCAGTCAGGAAAAAGCGCCCGCCAATTTTGCGGGGTTTTGCGGTGCCAAGGGGTGTAAGCCAATTGTTCACTTTTGACCGAGCATCTTGACAAGTTATGCTCTGCTCCACTACTCTTCCCGTACAATGGGGGCATGTTTGAACGCTTTCTCCACGACTCCCGCCTGCCTGCCTGGATGCGCCGGACGCATCCGTTAGTGGCGCGTATCTTGCGCCAGAAACCGGCAGACAGTTTGCGCTATGTTGTTTTTGGCAGTTCCATCGGGCTGTTTTTATTGTTTGGCGGCCTCAGTTTACCGCTGCTGTATCTGTTTCTCTGGTTATCCATCCTGATGCAACAGGCCACCACCACTGCCGCCCGAATGCACGCCGCCCAGGAAAAACAGACCTGGGATGTTTTACGCGCCGCGCCTTTTTCCCCCCGCGAACTGCTGCTTTCGATCTGGGCCGGGAACTTCTGGCATCTCAATCGCAGTTGGGTGATGAATATTTACCGGCTGCTGCAAGGCACAGCGGTGATTGGCGTGATTGTTTATGGGCTGTGGTTCGCGGCCTTTCCGCCGCAGCAGGCCGTGACGGTGCTGCTGGTCGGCCTCGGCGCGATTGTGTTCCAGCCAGTGAGTGAGGCGTATTTCAGTGGGATGATCGGTGTTTTGTTTGCCGGTTATATTCGCCAGTCTACCGGCGCGCTGGGCGCGACCATTTTCACCGTCCTGGCTTACTGGTGTCTCTGTCTGGCCCTTATTATTTGGATTCTGTTTACCAACAGCCACGAACTGGATTTAGCCCACCTGTTGATTGCGCTCAGTCTTCCCTCGCTGCTGCCCTTAGTTTTAGGTTATACCGCGCTGCGCGCCGCCGAAATCCGCCTTCAGAACGCCTGAGTTTTCCCCACCACTAAAAGCTGTCCGTTTTCTGTCCGCTTCCTGTCCGTAAACGGGGGACAGTGACCCCTGGCATTTGAGATGCTGTAAACATCGTTCGCTCTAAGTTCACAGGAGTTTGGCGATGTTTTACGCAATGCCTCCCGGCTACCCGCCCGATCCGCCGCCTCAGGACTAAGTTCAACGCAGCATCATTTTCAATGCAGGCCTGCCTTAGTGCAGGCCAAATTCGTTTGCCAGAATTTCCCGGCGGGTTTCCTCGATATGTTTTTGCAGGCGTTCGCATTTTTTAACGGCTGGTGGTAGTTTTCGACATTCGCGTTCGGCGCGTTCGATGAAGGCCAGCGCGGTTTCCCGATGGCCTTCAAGCCCTTCGAGATAAGCCATTGCCTGATACGCATTGGCCTGTTCGTACTGATTATTTAACTGCTGCCATAGAAAAATCGCTTGTTTGAGGTGCTGGCGGGCGTTTTCGGAATGGCGTAATCCGGTTAACGCCAGCCCTAAGCCATGATGCGACATCGCCAGATCATAAGGCGAACTGAGTTGGTTGAATTCCTGGAGCGCCATCTGGAACCACTGTTCCGCAGCTTCGTAATCATTGGTTTGCAGACAGGCGACGCCTTCTTCGTAAGCATTCAAACCGTACTGGCGTGTGTAGTTCGTTTGGGCAAAAGATTCTTGTGACCGGTCAAAAAAGAAGGTCGCCAGATCAAAGCGCCGCATTTTACGATAAATTACGGCAATCAGAAACGCGGTTTGGGCCATGCCCAGATGGTCTTTCTGGTGCTGCCAGTAGAAATAGGCGGTTTGACCATGCCCTAAGGCCAGCGGCCAATCTTCGACCACCCCATAAACGGTTGCCAGGGTTTGATGGGCCAGCGCCCGCAATTTTTCATCCCGCACCGCGTCCGCCAGGGCGGCCAACTGGTGGGATAAATTAACATTAAACTCATGATTGAGATGGTAGGTCTGTGCCCGCACCAGCCCAATATAAGCCGCGAGCATCATTTCCTGCCAACGTCGTTCACGGGCGCGTTCCAGGGCCAGCACAAACGCATTCTGGGCCGCTGCCTGTTTCCCGAAAACCACATAACTTTCACCCAGTTGGGTCAGGATTTTGATCTGCGTCGCGCTGTTGCGAAGTTTCTGCGCCTGGTCGAGGGCGTCCAGTAACAGCGCCCACCAGGTTTCCAGATGCGCCAAAACCAACCCAAACAGCGGAAAAACCAGCATCAGGAGTTCAATAGCGTCTTCAACTTCCCAGTCAATCTGCAATCCGCGCCGGGTGGCTTCGTGTAAATCCGTTTCATGAGCCAGCAGTAAGCTGGTATCGGGTTGGTATTTTTGCAGATAGGCCAGCCATTCACGAGCATTCATAGGCGGTAGATAATTTCCATCATCACGTTCGTAATCAGAAAAACGGCGCGAAGTTGGGGGCATATATAAACCTTGAGTTTTTTCGATTATCGCTATTATATGCCGGTTGAATCAAAACGCGGAAAATTTGGGGAAAATTTAACAGAGAGCTGAATCCCGCCCTCTGTTAGGGATCAAACTACCCCACCGGCTCGAACCGGAACACGCTGCCGGAGTGGCTGGTAAGGTACAGTTCGCCCGCTTCATCTTCGCCAAACGAACTGATAGTATCGCCCGTTTCCAGAAAACGGTTGGTCTGCCACGCGCCCGCCGCATCCTGATAGCTGGCCCAGATGATGCCGGAGCAGTAGTCCGCGAACAGATAGACGCCCTGGAGGTCGGGTAGTGCTGTCCCCCGGTAAACGTAACCCCCCGTTACCGAGCAGCCTTCATTGTGCGAATATTCGTAAAACGGCGCGACCAGTCCCTCCGGCACGGTGTCACCCGAAAACGGATGGGTGGCTTCCAGCAGATTCCAGCCGTAGTTTTCACCGCCGGGACTGCTGGCGGGTTGAAAATTCACCTCTTCCCAGGCATTCTGGCCGACATCAGCAATATATAAATCGCCGGTGACGCGGTCAAAACTGAAACGCCAGGGATTACGCAGGCCCAGCGCCCAGATTTCCGGCGGATAGTCGGGGTTATCTACAAATGGATTATCCACCGGGATGCTGTAGCCCGTAGCACCGCTGACATTCAGGCGCAGCAGCTTACCGAGCAATACCGCCGGATTTTGACCGTTGCCCTGGGGATCACCGCCGGACCCACCATCACCAATGCCGATATAGAGATACCCATCCGGCCCAAAAACAATATTGCCGCCATTGTGATTGGCATAAGGTTGGTCAATTTGCAGGATGATTTGCGCGCTTTTGGGGTCGGCGACGTTGGGATTAGCCGCTGAGACGGTGTAGTGGGCGATGGTTGTGTCGCCGCGCACGTCGGTGTAGTTGATAAAAAACACGCCGTTATTTTCATAATCGGGATGGAAAGCCAAACCTAACAAGCCCTGTTCGTTGCCGCTCGTGGCGATGAGGTTGGAGACATCAAGGAACGGCTCTGGCAGGAGTTCGCCGTCCTGATAGACGAAAATGCGGCCATACTGCTCTTCGATAAACAGTCGCCTGGAGTCGTCACCTGCGTTAGTGACCAGCAGGGGACGTTCCAGGCCGCTGGCAATTTCGACCAGTTGAACCTGAGCTGGGTCAGGTGGGGTGGTGCGGGGGCTGCTGTCCTGCGCCGCTGCTGCCGGAACGAAGAACCCAAAAACTAAAAGAATCAAACCCATTCGCTGCATAACGATTTGTCACTCCATCCAATAAACCACAAAAATATCCACGAGTAAATCATCATCTAACATTAAGGCTATGGGGTATTAGTATCCTCCCATTTCCCAAGTTACCCAATTGGGCGGTGTTCGATAGATAAAGACATGACGAGCAACATCTAAGGCGACAGACTGAGAAACTGTATACCTCAATGGGACACAATACTCTTCCCCATTCGGGAGAGTAAAAACAACATTCTGGGGCTTTCCAACAATGAGCGGATAGGGTTTGTCCCCTACCACACATTGAGTATAACAAAAGGGCTGTTCTGCATCTTCGTCCTTATACGTTACCAGAAGGCGATCATGGTCATCGTCCATTGCAACCACTAATTGGGCATTGTTCCAATAAAGCCAGACTTCCCTCAGTGTCGTTCCTCCTAATTCAAGCAGTGCGATTTCGTATTGTTCTAGGGTGGGGGCATCAATATCTACCCACTTTTTTAGGAGTGTATCAGGGTAATACAGTTTCATACTGATCGAATACCCTCAACCGTCTGGGTGTTTGTTAAAAATGAACTCAAGTGGGCGACACATATGTCGCCCCTACTCAATCTGCGTCTGAACTAATGTCTTCTATTCCGGCCCGGCTACCGCCAGGACAAAGGCATCGGGATTCCAATAGCGCTGCACGGCTGCTAACAGATCGTCTCTCGTGAGCGCGTTAATTTCATCGCTCACCCGCAGCAGATAATCCAGGCCCAAATCGTAGGTTTCCATGTTAAGGATGGATGCGGCAACGCCCTCGTTGCTCTCTAACTGTAAGGGCAGATGGCCGGTAAAGTAGGATTTGTTATCGGCGAGATCGTCATCACTGACCGGTTCGCTGCCGATACGGCGTAGTTCGGTCACAATGCTGTCAACGGCCAACTGCACATTGGCCGGATTCACGCCCGCGTGGACACTCCAGGGGCCGGGGCCGTAACCGCCTTCAACACTGCTGTAAGCATAGTACGCCAGACCGCGTTTTTCGCGGACTTCATCACCAATGCGGCCCATCATGCCAAACTGGCCGAGGACGCTGTTCACCAGCACAGCGGCGCGATAATCGGGCGCGGAACGGGAGGGGCCAGGCACACCCATCACAATATCGGATTGGGTTTTGCCGGGAACCGTGACGGCGATGCGGTGGACTTCGTTAATCGGGGTCATCTCCGGCAATTCCGGCGGCAGGATTTGCGCCGGGTTCTGCCAGTCACCGAGGCGCTGGCGCACGGTATCAATCGCCTCCTGGGCGCGAATCGCGCCGACAATCACAATAATCATGCCCTGCGGCCCATAGTAGCAGCGGTGGAATTCACTCAGGTCGGCGACGGCAAGCTGGGGCACGGTTTGTAATGTGCCGCGTGAACTGTAGTGATAGGGATGCGGTTCCGGGTACAGGGTATCGCGGAAGGCGCGATTGGCGCGGAAGCGGGTGTCCTGCTGGCGGTACTGCAAGCCGGTCACAATTTCGCCGCGCAGTCGTTCCACCTGATCGGGCGGGAAGGCCGGATGACGCAGCACATCGGCCAGGATATTGACCAGCACCGGCAAATCTTCGGCCAGCGCTTTGCCGTTGAAGCCAGCGGTGTGTGCGCCCACGCCCACATCCAGGTCAGCGCCGATGTCTTCCAGGCTGGAATGAATCGCGTCAAAGTCATAGTGGTGTGAACCGCGCATCAACGCGCCCGCCGTGAGATTGGAGAGGCCGCTTTTTTCCGGCGTTTCATGTAGGCTGCCAGCGGGCAGCGAACCGGCAATAACGACGGACTGCGCGGCGTGGTTTTCGTAGGCCAGGATGGTGATGCCGTTTGCCAGCACGGCCCGGGTAATGGTGTCCGGCCCTGGCAGAGAATTGTTGACCATAACTATTCCTCATCCTCGGTGTAATCGCCGTCATCACCGGTAGGGATAAACCAACCCACCGTCCGGTTTTGTGGGCGCAGATAACGCTGGGCGGCGGCCTGCACGTCGGCAATGGTCACGGCTTCCAGGCGCTGCACGAAGTGTTCAAACCAGGTGTAATTCTCAAAATTTTCGCTAAAGGCCAGCCAGAAGGCCTGATCGGTCACGCGCTCGGTGCTGTAGGCAAACAGCGCCCGCGCCTGTTTTTGGGCCTTGTGCAGTTCGGCCTGCGTAATCGGTTCCGTTATCACGCGCTCGATTTCGGCGTCAAAGGCGGCTTCGACTTCTTCCGGGGTGCGGCCCGGCAGGAGCGTCATCATAAAGTCATACAGATAGGGGTCAATGGTGGGCATGACGCTGCCATCTACATCGGCCACCAGTTCGGTGGTTACCAGCGCGCGATACAGACGGCTGGTTTTATTATCAATGCCGCCGCCGCCCATGCCGCTGGGGCCAGTCAAGACACTGTTGAGAATCGCCAGCTTAAACCAATCTTCATCCGTAGCGGCGGGAGCGTGATAGGCGATTTCGATAAAGACGTTATTGCCGGGGCGTTCCACGCGAATCCGGCGTTCGCCCTGCTGTTCCGGTTCAGGCCGCTGAAAAACGGGTGGTAATTCGCCGGCGGGAATCGCGCCATACAGTTCTTCGATGCGCTTTAACATGGCTGGGGTGTCAAAATCCCCAACGGCGACAGCAATCGCGTTGTTCGGCATGTAATGGGCGCGGTAGTGACCGTATAAATCGTCCCGCGTCATGGTGTGTAAATCGGTCATATCGCCCAGGACTTCGTGATGATAACCATGTACGCGGAAAGCGGAGGCGCGCACTTCTTCCCCCAGCCAGAACAGCGGCGAATTTTCCGCGCCCTGACGTTCGGAGATAATCACCGTGCGCTCCGACTCGACTTCTTCCGGCGCAAACTCGGCATTTGCCATGCGATCCGCTTCCAGCCGCAGGGCCAGATCAATCCGGTCAGCGGGCATGGTTTCATAGTAGGCGGTGTAGTCCATCGAAGTTTGTGCGTTCCAGGAGCCACCATCGCGGCTAATCATTTTGTCGAGCTGGCTGCCGGGGAACTGCGGCGTGCCCTTAAACATCATATGCTCAACCCAATGCGAAACACCGGTGATGCCGGTGCGTTCGTTCCGGCTGCCAATGCGGTACAACACCCACCAGCTAATCACGGGCGCGCTGTGCTGTTCCTTCAACAATACCGTTAAACCATTATCCAGTTGATGGCGGGTCACGCCTGCCATAAGTTGTAGTCCTTTACGAATTCAGTTTGAACGAAAATCAATCAGTAGCCAGGGTGTTCATCCCTGGGGTAGCCTACTCACCAGCTCGGCAAATGTACCCGCCGAAAATCGAGGATAACGCACCCATCATCCCTAATACTCCTATAGCATAACATTTTGGTGCCATATTTGCTACCTGGATAAAGGGTTAGGGATGCAGGTTAAGGGGGCTATAAGATCACTTTAGCAGGTCATAAAAAACATCCTTACGGAATTCGTAAGGATGCTGCTGAATGTTAGAGTTCAGTTCGGGTTAGGGTTCATCCTCTTCCAAAGAAGCGCTTGAACGGTGAGTAGGGACGCTGGTCGGTTCATCGGATTGGGCGCGCCAGCCCGGATTTTGCACGTTCTCCTGCTCAATCGCGCCGCGCCATGCACCGGTAGCTGTACCGCGACCCTCGATAAATTCTTTGAACCGTTCGAGGTCGCCCTGGACCCGACGGGAAACAAAACCGAGTAAATTGCCCACATTTTCAATTGGGCCTTCAGGGTCGTACTCAATTTGTAAAGTGACGCGCGTGGTGTTGGGATGCAGATAGTGGAATGTGACCACCCCGGCATTTTTCGCGCCGCTGGTGCTGTGCCACGCGATGCGCTGGTCAGGAAGTTGTTCGCTGATTTCCGCGAACCATTCCTCATCTTTACCGGCGATTTCCGCCCGCCACAACAGCCGATTATCGCTTAACTGCTGGACTTCTTTGACCCCTTCCATAAACATCGGGAAGGCTTCAAACTGTGTCCATTGATTATAGGCCGTGCGTACCGGAACCTGGACATCAATTGATTGCTCGATTTTTGCCATGAGCCATCACACTCCTCTCACTTGGGCGAACCTGGCAGGCTTCAACCTGTACCACTCGTTCCCTGCTTCCATTAAATCACATTCCCGCAGCCTGCCAGTTTTAACCCGGCACTGCATTTTTACCCTAACATCCGGTGGGTAAAAATGGTGTAAGAAGCGTATTGGCGTTGTGAAAATAAGCGCGGTGGTTAAGCTGGTGGCAGCTGGTGCTGGCGATACCATTGGACTGTGGCGCGCACGGCTTCCGGCAGCGGTGTGGCAATTGTGCCGAAGGTCTTCTCAAACTTGCTGGCATCCACAATGAAGGGTTCCTCAAACTGGTAGAGCAGTTCCCCGAACCCACGCAGGGGCGGCATCAACAGCCCCAGCAGCGGTATTAACCATTTCGGCAGCGGCGAGATTTTTGGGTCAACTCCGGCTTCCTGCGCAATCAGACTCACAAATTGGCGCGGTGTGAGCGTTTCGGCGCTGGGGACATGCCACGCCTGCCCAAAGGCCGCGTCATTCGCGCCGAGCATGACCAGCGCCCGGCCAATGTCGGGAACATAGGTGTAGGTGTGGGGCAAATCGGGATTGCCCATAAGCTGGGCGGCCTTGCCCGTCAGCAGGGGGATAAACATGCGTTCCC
>DATALK010000179.1:0-18848 GCA_036261085.1 Phototrophicaceae bacterium
TCAGCTTGGCAAAGCGCAGGCGGCGGCAGATCGCGCGGTGCGGTTGTTCCCGGAAGAACGCGGACGTTGGGCGAGTATTTTAGTGCCGGCGCTGATCGCAGTTTTTATCGGTTTGGTATTGGCGCCGCAGTTGAGTATGGTGTTAATTGGTGGGGCGTTCGGCTGGATTGTTGCGGGTGTGCTCCTGACGCGCAGTCAGATGCCAATGGCTTATAAAGAGGCGATTCGCCATCTGCGCAAAAATGAATATGAAAAAGCCGTTAAAGTGATGGATCGCATCCTCAAAGACGAGCCGGATGATCCCAACCATTACCGCTTTCGGGCCGAGGTGCTGCGCGTGTGGGGCAAACTCGAACGCGCGGCGCGGGATTACCGGAAGATGACGGAACTCGCGCCTGATTCGGCAGTGGCGTTTAACGGATTGTCCGAAGTGTATGTGCAAATGGGTGATTATACTAAGGCGCTGGAAGCAGCCTGCACGGCCAATGAACTCGCTCCCAATGATTGGGTTACCTATTATAATCTGGGCATGATTGAAGATCGGCTCAACCAGCCGGAAGCCGTAGTCACACATTTGCAACGGGCGCTGGCGTTGAAAGCCAAAGAAAAACGGCATCGCGTTTTAATCCATTTTTATCTGGCGCGCGCCTATAACCGCCTGGGCAATTTGGAAGCGGCGCAAGAACAGGTCAAAGCGCTTAAGCATCTGCCTGGCGGTTTAGAGGAATGGCAGACGATTTTGGACAGTAATCAGGCCGATACCTTACGGGCGGTCTTGGGTGAGGATGTGCGGGCAGCCCAAGCGCTGGCCGTCGGCGAACTGGAACCGGCAGCTCTGGAGTAAGAACCGTTATGCGGCGATTGACACCACCAATTATCCTGTTTGTGATGTTATCTGTGGCTTTTGTCGGTGTGGCCTTGTTTGTGGGTGGGCTGGCCGTCGAGATTTTTTCCTCGCGCAGCCAGCGCTTTGAGTCGCTGTCGTTGGCAATGCAACTGGCGCTTGCCGGATTATGTCTGGCGGCATTGATGGTGGTGCTGTGGTTTGTGGTCGTCGGTTCGCTGCTGGCGCGTCAATCACGGGAGCAGGGTTCCGGTTATGGTGATGCGTACCGGCTGATCGAAGCCTTCCGCTTTCGGGAGGCCATTCCCCTGTTGGAACGTTCCGTCCGTGAGGGGAAAGAAACCTCAGAAGTGCTGATGCTGCTCACCAGCGCTTATGCCTATACCGGTCAGCTTGGCAAAGCGCAGGCGGCGGCAGATCGCGCGGTGCGGTTGTTCCCGGAAGACCCCGGTTCATATATTACCTTAGCCAATGGCTATCGAATGCAGGCCATGTATGATGAGGCCGCTAAAGCCTTGATGCAGGCGGCAGAATTGGAACCGAATCAGCCGATAATCGGCGCGGAACTCGGTTTTGCGCGGCAGTTTGCTGGGACGGAAGCGCAGGCGATAGAGGCGTTTAAACAGGCGGCCCAGCACCCGATGCCCGCCATGTATGGTGTTCGTGTCTATTACCATCTGGCGCTGGCTTACCAGAAAGCGGGCGATGCCGAGCAAGCAGCCAAAGCGGCGGCGAAGATGATGAGCGCCCGCGACGGCCTCTCGGCCTGGAAATCCAATCTCGGCGCGCTGGAGGGAACCGCTTACGGGCAAGCGCTGCATTATGAAATTAGCGCCATTGAACAGGCGTTGGCCGAAGCCGACGCCGCGAATCTCGGCTGACCGATGCGCAAGTTAATTTTGTTGGTTGGGCAGCGATTTCAGTTGTGGGAACGTCCCGTCCAAATCAGTTTTATTTTGGCGTTGGGATTGCTGCTGCTGACGTTTGTGGCCGTCGCGTTTGGCCCGCTGTCTCTGCGCCAACCGGCCTTAATCGGCGGGCTGGGTTTAGTGATTGTCGCGCAGGTCATTTTTATGTGGGCCAACCGGAATCTGGTGCTGCCGTATACCCAGGCCCAGCGTTACTATCTGGCGGAAGATTTTCCGGCGGCGCAGCAAATTCTGGAGACGGTGGTTGCCAACGGTAAAGCGGATTTTCGGGCGCTGACGCTGTTAGGCAACACCTATCGCCAGTTGGGACGCCTGGATGAAAGTCAAGAGGTCTTAACAAAAGCCCTGGCAATCCGACCATCAGACCCCTTTCCTCTATACGGATTTGGACGTACACTGCTGATAAAGGGGTTTTACGCTGAGGCTGCTGACGTTATCAACCGGGCGCTGGTTGCGGGCGCGCCGGTAGCCGTGAAAATTGACCTGGGGGAGGCTCTGTACCGGCAGGGGCAGAAAGACGAAGCCCGCAGTGTGTTTCAAAACAATCAACTCATTGACTGTGAACCCTATCGAAAGCTCATGATGGTGTATCTGCTGCACTGTTTAGGTGCGGGCGAACCGCCGCCGCGCGAACTCCTAAAAGCCGGACTGCCGTTCTGGCGTCAGCAGGTTGAGCGTTTTGAGACCACCCCTTATGGACAAATATTAGCCGCTGATGTTCAGCAGATGCAGGCGTTAATCGAGGAGACATAAATCGCTATGATGGGTCGAGATGGCAATATCTCAGTTATTCGTATCGGGGCGCTTGCCGCCATCGTCGGTGTGCTGATTATTATTGGCGCGGCGATTTCCTTCTTTATTGACCGCGCTTCCCGTCAGGTGCCGCTGGATATTGAACTTTATCCGGGGGCGATGACTTGGGGGCAGCGGGCCAATTCGGGAAGCGCGCGGACGGTCTATTATCAAATTTCTGGTGAAATCGCGCCGGAACAGGTCAAGGATTTTTACCAGCAAAAGATGGATCAATTTTATCCGGCGGATACGGAGCGCGAATTACGCGAATGCAAGCGGGATCCCCGCGACGGTAATTTTAACGAATATGATGAAGGTGTTCCCAACAAAATTCCTTACCAATGGAGTTGTTTGTTTGATCGCTCCGGTTTCCAGGTGACCCAATTTACGCGGGTGAATATTATGCCCGGTATTAACGACACGGCTGGAATGACAATTATTGCCTATGAGCAGACCTGGCAGCCCTAAACCGATGACTGAAACACCAATCCCGCCGCGCCAGACCGCTCCCTGGCTGATTATCCTCCTGGGGATCATTGCGCTGGCGCTGGCAATTATCATTGGGACGCAGGTGATTGGGGTGCTTTACGGCATCGTTGCTCCGCCGTCTCCGCCCGTGCCATCCGGTGTGGCTGAAGTCAGTCACACCAGCACCGATTATGGTGTGGATAGTTGGGTGTACGGCACAAGCCTGGACGGTTGTGAAATTTTAAAATTTTATCAGGATCGGGGCGCAAGCTGCTGGAGTAAGGTAGACCGCTGTCCGGCGGCAGCTATTGGTGGTCAGTCCAGCCAGCAAACCGCGTCACAAGACCTGATTCAGTGTACCAGCCAAATGTCGTTCTCGATTTTTGCGATGCGTTGGAATGTCGCGCTGGCGGCGGTGGGTTATCAACAGGATGGCTCAACACATTTCAATGTTGATCGTGAAGTCTTCTGGACGGGGGCGGTGCCGCCAGCGTCAGGGAATTAAGTCCTTCTCAAATGAGGGTCAAAAGCCAGAGGGCGTGAGTTCTTCTGGCTTTTTGTTATCATTTTTATCTCCGATTGTACCCTACCGAAAACAGCAAAATTCAGAGATAATCGTTATCTAATCATCGTAACAATTGAATCGGCATTATTAAAATTCCGGGGAGGTGTCACCGTGACGGCGAAACCAGGCGCGTTCGCTTTGCGGCTGATTGCGATTGGGAGGCGAATAGGCTTTTCCGCCCTTTAATCTCTCGATTTGCAGCGAACTGAGTTGGAGTAGACCGCAATGTTTAAAGCAGTCAGCGCGAAGTTTGATATTCAAAAGCTGGAAAAAGACCAGCTTAATTTCTGGCGGGAACGGCGGGTTTTTCAGCGTACCATGACGGAACATGAAGGTGCGCCGTATTATGTCTTCTACGAAGGCCCGCCCACTGCCAATGGCCGTCCCGGCAGTCATCATGTCCTGGCCCGCGCCTTTAAGGATATGTTTCCGCGTTACAAAGTGATGCGGGGGTATTACTGCCTGCGTTCCGGCGGGTGGGATACTCACGGCCTGCCGGTGGAAATCGAAGTTGAGAAGGAACTCGGCATCCAGAACAAACGCCAGGTTGAGGAATATGGCATCGCGGCCTTTAACGAAAAGTGCCGCAGCAGCGTTCTCCGTTACCTGACGGATTGGGAAAAACTGACGGAACGCATCGGCTTTTGGGTTGACCTGGATAACGCCTATGTGACCTTCACCAATGACTATATCCAGAGTGTGTGGTGGATTCTGAAGCAGTTGTGGAACAAAAACCTGCTCTACAAGGGGTACAAAGTCGTTCCTTACTGTACCCGCTGCGGTACGCCTTTGAGCAGCCACGAAGTCGCGCAGGGCTACGAAGATGTGCAAGACCCCAGTGTTTTTGTGCGCTTCCCGCTGCGGGATAAAGCTGGCGTGTATTTCCTGGTGTGGACAACCACGCCCTGGACGCTGCCCGGTAACGTGGCGCTGGCCGTCGGCGAAAATGTGGATTATGTCGAGGTAGAGGGTCCCGCCAGCGAGGGTGAAGGTACGGAACGTTTGATTTTGGCGGAGCGCCGGATGGAAGCGGCCCTGATTCACCCGGAACAGTACCGGGTGGTGAACCGCTTCAAAGGCAAGGATTTACTCGGCCAGCACTATAACCCGCTGTATACCTTCCTGCCCGTGCAGCAGGATTATGCCTACGTTGTGGCCGGTGATTTTGTCAGCACCGAAGATGGTACGGGTATCGTGCATATCGCCCCGGCGTTTGGCGCGGACGACTTGGCCGTCGGTGAAAAATACGGTCTGCCGGTGCTGCGCACGGTAGCACCGGACGGGCATTTCATTGATGCTGTGACCAAGTTCCGGGGGATGTGGTTCAAAGAGGCCGACCCGGACATCACCCGCGATTTGCGGGAACGCGGCCTGATGTACCAGGCCGGACGGTACGAACACAGCTATCCTTTCTGCTGGCGCTGCCATACGCCGCTGATGTATTTTGCGCGGGATACCTGGTTCATCCGGTCAACCGCCTACCGGGATAAACTGGTGGCGTTGAATCAGACGATCAACTGGGTTCCCGACCATATCAAGAATGGGCGGTTTGGCAATTGGCTGGAAGATGTCAAGGATTGGGCGTTGGGCCGGGAACGCTTCTGGGGAACCCCGCTGCCCATCTGGGTGGATGATCAGACCGGCGATATGCTCTGTGTCGGCAGTGCGGAAGAGTTGGGGCAGTTGGCTGGACGCGATCTGTCGGAGATGGATTTACACCGCCCCTATGTGGATGAAATCACCTTCCCGAATCCCAAAGGCACGGGCGGCACGATGCGCCGCGTGATTGAATTAATTGATGTGTGGTTTGACAGCGGTTCGATGCCGGTAGCCCAGTGGGGTTATCCGCGCCAGAACCGGGAAATGTTCGAAAAACAGTTCCCGGCGGATTACATCTGCGAAGCTGTTGACCAGACGCGCGGGTGGTTCTACAGCCTGCACGCGATCAGCACGATGCTGTTTGAGAATGTGTCGTACAAAAATGTGATCTGCTTGGGACACATCCTGGATGGCGAAGGCCAGAAGATGTCCAAAACGAAAGGGAACATCGTTGATCCCTGGGCGGTACTCAATGCGCATGGGGCCGATGCTTTCCGCTGGTACTTGTACACTTCCGGGCCGCCCGGTGAATCACGCCGTTTCTCGGTTGAGCTGGTGGGCGAGGTGGTTAAGAGTTTCTGGAGTACGCTCTGGAATACCTACAGCTTCTTTGTGAACTATGCCAACCTGGATCAATGGACGCCGGCCAGCCCACAGCCGCCGGTGGAACAGCGGGATGCCCTTGATCGCTGGGTTTTGGCCGAACTGCACCTGCTGGTGAAGACGGTCACGGACGCCTACGAGAATTACGATGTCACCAATGCCACTCGCCCAATTCAGGCGTTTGTGGAGGAACTGAGTAATTGGTACGTGCGCTTAAGCCGCCGCCGCTTCTGGAAAAGCGGGAGTGACGATGATAAGTTGGGCGCTTATGCGACGCTCTATGAGTGTCTGACAACGGTTTCCCGTTTGCTGGCTCCGGCCATGCCGTTCCTGAGCGAAGCCCTGTATCGCAGTCTGGTCAGTGAAGTGGATCCGAATGTTCCCGACAGCGTTCATCTGACGACCTGGCCGGAATACAAGCCGGAACTGATTAACATGCAGACGGTTGAAGCGATGCGGGTGGCGCAGCGGCTTGTCAGCCTGGGTTTGGCGGCGCGCAACAATGTCGTTGTGGATGGCAAAAAGACCGTGATCGGCGTGCGCCAGCCTCTTGCCAGTGCCCGGTTTGTGGTGCGTGAAGCCGCTGAAGCCGAGGTTGTGGCTCGCTATGCCGATCTCATCAAGAGCGAGTTAAACGTCAAGCAGGTTAGCGTGCTGGCTGGCGGCGAATCGGTGGTCAGCTACGTGTTGAATCCGTTGCCAAGTCTGCTCGGTAAAAAGTTCGGCAAGGATTTCCCGCTGGTGCAGCGGACGCTGCGGGAAGGGCCACAAACTGAGGTGCGCCAGTGGGCACAAACGCTGCTGGACGGCAAAAATGTCACCGTCGAGGTGCAGGGGCAGTCCTACGAAGTGTCGCCGGAAGAAGTTGAAGTCAAACAGCAAGCGGCGGCGGGTTTTGCCGTAGCGCAGGATGGCGGTTATCTGGCGGCAGTGGATACCACCCTGACCGAAGACCTGATGATGGAAGGTCTGGCGCGGGAGGTTGTGCGCCGGGTGCAGACCATGCGCAAGGACGCCGATTTTAACATCGCGGACACCATCCACATCCGCTATACCGCCAGCGAACGCCTGGGGCGTGCGATTGGCAAGTTCGCGGATTACATCCGGGCCGAAACGTTAGGAACCTCACTGGAAGTGGGTGAATCCAACAACGGTTTCTACCGGCAGGAATTCAGTTTTGATGGCGAAACGTTAGCTGTCGGCGTCAAACGCACCGCTGGTTAAGGGCCGGGGAACGGATCAACGCGGTGTTCTGAAGCCCTTTTGGTCACATTGTCTATATCTGCCAGCGGCAGCTTGCCGGGTCGGTTATTTGTTACAACCGACCCGGCTTGTTTTTTGCCGAGCGTGGGTATTGTTGTGCACAATCACTAAAACTCGAACGTTCCTATTGGTTAGAAGTCCTTACGCGCTGGCGGCTAATGCCCGGTAAAATGATAGAGGCTAATCAGGAAAAAAACATGACCGACAATAACACAACTACCCTGCAAGCCCTGTTACAATTTGCGCTCCCCCTGGGCACGACGCTCGCTGCTGGTTCGCCGGACGTTAACATCAATTGGGCGGTGACGGTGCGGGCACAGCCCCCGGCGTTCCCCGATATTTATGGCGGTGAGCTGGCGCTCATCTCAATGGATGTTCTCAAAAGCTACGACAGCCGCATGACACTGGCGGAAGTCATCCAGAGTTTGGCCCAGGTTGGCGTTCAGGCAGTGGCCGCTCAGGGTGATATTTCCGATCTGGCAATCGCAGTTTCAGCGGAGTGTCACGTTGCTTTGCTGGCACTGCCGGAAGACAGCAGCCTGACCAAAGTCGAACGGGCCGTCAATACGCTGATTGTCAACTACACGGCGCAGATGACCCAACGGGCGATGGAAATTCAGCGCCAGTTAACGCGGCTGGCGGCGGAAAACCGCGATCTCAATAGTTTGCTGCAAATTCTGGCGCGGGCAACAGCCAAGCCGGTGGTGGTTCACGATGACGCTGGGGTGCTGATGTCCCAGGTTTACCCGAATGTTTCCCGGCGGGGCGGGGTGAGTGGGCGTTCGCTGCTGCAAAGTCTGCCGTATACGGCTTTTCAAACCTGGCTGGAACGCAGCGCGCCGGATGCCGAAAGCATGATTGTGCCCAGTCCGCTCGGTTATACCACTGCGCTCAAGGTCGAAAAGCGCGTGGCCGGTTATCTGTCATTAGTAGACAAAACCGAGGTTCTGGACGATTTTGACCGGCTGGTTTTGACGTATGGCGCAGATGTGTGTGCCATTGAACTTGCCAAAAATCGAGCGATTGCGTTTGCGGTGGAACAGGCGCGCGGCGATTGGGTGCAGATGTGGTTGAGCGGCACTCCTGCCGATGATGATTTGCTGGCTACACGCGCCCAACAGGCCGGTTTTGAGGCCGATTCTGCCTACATGGTGGCGGTTTTCCGGGCGATTACTAAGTCCGGGGCGGTACTGCCGCTGGATTCGCTGATTTCGCTGGTGCGGGATGATATGGCCCGCCGCGCTTTAAATGGAGCGGTGGGGCAGTATGTCGATGTGATTGTGGGCTTGTATCCGTTGGAAGGGTTATCTCAGGTGGGGCGCGTCCGCCGGGTAGTCGAAGAAGTCCGCGATCAACTGGCAACCCGCACGCCGAGCGGGGTGGTGGGCGCGGGGATCAGCCGTCCGGTGAATAGTCTTTCGACGCTGCGGGAAGCCTACCGTGAAGCCAAAGACGCGCTGGGGATTGCCACCCAGTTGGGTGATCGGGAAGAATCGACCTTTTATGGCGATCTGAAATTGTTCCAACTGCTGCTGGCGTTGAAAGAAAAGAATCTCGAATATCTGCGGCGTTTTTATCAGGACACCTTAGGGCCACTGGTGGAACATGATGAACGCAAACAGGCCGATTTAATCCGCACGCTGAACGGCTTTTTTGAGGCCAATGGTAATTTGGCAAAGGCCGCTGCTGACCTGGATGTTCATCGGAATACGCTGGTGTACCGCTTGGAACGCATCAGCGAATTGACCGAGATGAACCTGGATGACGCTGATAACCGGCTGATTCTGCACCTGGCGCTGAAAGTGCAGCGGGTGCTGGCAACGGTTCCCGGCGGTTAGGAGCAATGGCCGGGGTGGTTGGTGAACTACCCCGGCCTTTTTTTACTTCTGTCCGTTCACTTCGCGGGTGAGGATAACAAAACCCAGGCCGATGTCCTTTAAATCCTGGGCGCCATGACTGCCGCCTGCGCCCAGATAATTCCAGCCATCGCTCAACAACCGCGCCAGTTCCCATTCAGCTTCCGAGCGGCTAAAAACATTTTCGCTCTCGTAGCCAGGGCCATGTTCCAGAATGAAGGTGATAATTTTAACTTCTTTGGTCATGCGCTTCTCCTTGTATGGGTGAGCAAGGGGTTCATTTTTATTATACTCCGGCGCTTATTTTCGGCATGACCGGCGAGGTTAAAATTTGAGATGAATAGGGGGCCATTCATACTTTAATAAAATGAGAATGATAGGCGGCAGTATGGCGCTGCCGAAAATACGATAGACGCCTGATAAACAGGTAAAGAACAGGTAAAATTGCGATGATTATTACGAAGACCCGGGGACTTATAAGCCTGGTTGGGTCTTCAAATGGGAGCAAAGACTTGTGGTTATCGTCCATCACTCAAGCGGGAAACTGACGGCCAAGACCCGGACTGCGGGCGGGGACAGCCGCAGATGGGGCGGTTCGTGAACCGCCCCTACACAAAATTTATGAACTTTTGCGACCTTTTGGGGAACTGGCAAAAATATTAATCGAGCAAATCCAACTCAGTTCATTGCCAGCAGCCGCCGGATGGTCAGCGCCAGATGCAGCGCCAGCCGCGTTTCGGGCCGGTTCAGGTCAATCTGCGCGATTTCGTTGATGCGGTTCATCCGGTAAAGCAGGGTATTCCGGTGAACAATGAGCATGTCAGCCGTTTGGCTGAGGTTGCCGTGACAGGCAAAAAAGGCTTCCAATGTCTTGATGAGATCGGCGCGCTGGCGGTGATCGTACTCGATCAAATCGCCCAATGTGCGATTCATAAAATCCACCAACTTTTCGCGGTCAGCGAGCGACAGAATGAGTTGGTAGACACCTAAATCGCCAATATACAGCGGCGCGTCGGTTTGCAACCGGGCGGCCAGTTCGAGCGCTTGCACCGCGTCCCGGTAGCTGTTACGCCACGCGGCGATTTCGCGGGCGGGTTGGCCCAGGCCCATCGCGGCGCGGGTGTTGGGATATTGTTTCTGGATTTCGGCGGCGATACTTTTTGCCAGTTTCATACTGGTGTCAATGGGGTCTTTGGTGTCTGTCGCGTGGAAAACAATGAGTTCGTTTTCTTTTTCCCGCTGCCAGACCAGCGCCGAGACACGCTGCGAGGCGACCACCTGATTCACCAGGGTTTCCAGCCGCCGGTTCGACGGGGTTTTATCACCCTGCCACGCCAGCACCAGCGCCACATGAATCAAGGTCATGTCGTGTTCAAAGCGCTCGCCCTGGCGAATGGCTTCCTGCTGACTGACATCCCCCAGCAGCAGCCGGTCAAGGAACGTGCCGCGCAGCCGTTTTTCGGTGTCGCTAACGGCTTTCGCTTTTGCCATTTCCAGCGCACAGGCGGCAGCGCCATGTTCGGCGACCAGCAGATCAATATCGTCTAATTCGATGTCTCGGCCAATGATGGAGAGATAACCGCGCCCAATATTTTTGGTGATGATCGGTGAAACCAGGCGAGCCAGGCCGGGGGTCGGGATGGATTGCAAGAGAACCGGGCTTTCCACGTCACCAACCCGGTGGCGATCCTGGAATTCCACCGGCAGGTTATACATATTCCGTAAAAACTGTTCGATGTCGTCCCAGTTGCCGATTAATCCCGGCTGTACGGCGCTGTCAATCGTCTTTAAGCGTTTGTCCTGAATGACAACAGATTTGTTGGTCAGGCGGGCCATTGCGTTGACGAGTTCCGGCATCCCTTCATTGCGGGACGAAATCTGGGTGAGCTGGCGGTAAATCTGGGTGGCGCGGCGTTCAAGCTGGCCTTTGCGATCTACCAGCAGGCTGACCACCGTCTTTTCTACCAGCCGGACGCGGCTGCCGCCCGGCAAAACCAGCACCGGCATTCCAAAGGCATTGGCCTCCGCAATGGCGGTGGGGGAGGCATTTTCACTGAGCACCACCGCCGAAGCTTGCATGTCCGACGCCCAGCGCACGACATCCACGTCCGTCGTCTGGCGGGTGCTGTTGGGTTCCGGTGGGGCGACCAGAATCATTTCGCCGCGCTGTAAGGATTTGGTGGGCGTTTTGTTTTCCAGGTAGACCACCGTTGTCCACATCACCGAGCGGTTTAATTGGCCGTCACCAGCCACCACGCGCGTCCCCAAGGGGAGCGCCAATTTACGGACATCTTCAACTGTGATGCTGCTGTTTGTCTCTGCTGCCATAACGAGTGTGTTCCAGCTAGATACGAACTATGGTAGTTTCATACTTTGTAATAAATTGTACCACTATGTTTCACCGGTCAATAGTCCGAGTAGAATGATAATGGCAAAAATAACCAGTGACTCGCCGAGACAGCTGCGTCCGGGACTGAAATAAATGTTCAAAATGCACAGAAACAGTAGCAGCGCTCCGGCCAACCAGGTGAAGGGACTGACCCGCCAGCGGCGCGTATATTGATATAACCCTGACCCTAATAACACAATTGACCCGGACAGGGGAATCAGCCAATACTGAATGATGATACCATTCTGCGTGAAAATTTGCAGAATGGCAAAAATGAGGACGAGAAAAAACCAGGTCAGCCGTTCGGCCCGCGCTTCGGCTTCACTCTTGCCGCGATAAGCGGTGGTGCTGCGGGTCGAGTTTGACCGGGAACTACTGTTTCGCCGTCGTTTTGCCATGACTAGCCCTCATAAACTTATCAGGTACAGATCAATCTATTTTACACGAATCGAACATTCGTGTGAAAGTGTACTTGCTGCTGGCAGGAGTTTCCAGTAGCACTTTTCGACAATTGCGCCGTGCGGGAATCGCATTAGAATAAACGGACGATCATTGAGGGATAAGCGATGTATGCGTAAGCGGCTTTTTTTGCTTGGCCTGGGGCTGCTGCTGGCGGCCTGCGGGCCAGAACAAGACCTGAAACGGAACAGCGGCCCGGTACTCATCAGCGATGTGACCCTGGTGGCGACCACACCCGCGCCGACGCGCGTTCTGAGTCCAACGCCTTCGCCGATTGTCATTCCGGTGTCAACTTCCGAAGTTGAGGCTGGACTCAAGATTGTGACATTGGAGTCGGACTTTGTGTTGGTGACGCCAACGCTGCCGCCCAGCAAAACGCCTTCCCAAACGCCGACCAAAACCGCCATTCCCAGCCGGACACCGCCCGTCACCGCCACGTTTCCACCGCTCCCGACGTTGTTTTCGCAGTCAACCAGCTACCTGCCGCCGCCAGTTGGTTATAATTCGCCGCCCGCCGCTGGTGTGCCCCAGAACTGTGCCACCTCCTGGTTTTTTGCCAGCCCAGTGCCAGTAAGCTGCCCGCTGAACCCGCCGCTGATTACGGGCGCGACGTTTCAGCAGTTTCAGAAAGGTTTTATGATCTGGGTGCAGCAGTCACAAGCCATTTATGTGTTGTATGACAGTGCCAATTTGCCGCGCTGGCAGGTCGTGCCCGACACCTTCACGGAGGGGATGCCGGAGACTGACCCCGCTTTTGGTGTGCCACCGCCGTATACCTGGCAGCCTCGGCGCGGTTTTGGCCTGGTGTGGCGGACGTATCCTGATGTGCGGCAGCGGTTGGGTTGGGCCGTCATCGAATGGGAAACGACTTTTACTGTTCAGATGCAAACCGGCACGGATGGTCTGATTTATTTCAGCGAACCGCGCGGCGGTATTTTTGCGTTGACCCCCGATGGCAGCGATTGGAAACGCTATGAGGGTTAAAAATCGGCAGCCGGGGGCGCGGCGTTGGCGCTGGTCGCGTTGGGGCTGCGCGCTGCTGGCCTTCTTGGCGCTGCTGCTGCCGATATTGGGCTGTGGTTTAGTATTGGTGACGTATCTGGTTTTTCCACCCCCACCGATTGCTATTTTAATTCTCGGCGTAGATGGGCGCGGTAATGAGGGTTTTATTTCCCGCACGGATAGTATTATGCTGGTCGGAATTGACCCGGCCCACCTGCGCGTGAGCCTGCTCTCCATCCCGCGAGATACATTTATTGAAGTCCCTAATTACGGCCTCCAGCGTATTAATACCATCAACGTCCTCGGCGAACAGGAGCAGTCTGGTAACGGGCCAAAATTACTTGCTGATAGTCTGGCGCAGGATTTTAGTATCCAGCCAGACCGATACATCCGGCTGAATTTTGACGCTTTTATCGAACTGGTGGATGCGGTTGGTGGAGTAGCAATTGATGTCGAACGCACCCTGGTAGACGATGCTTATCCAACTGAGGATGGTGGTGTGATGAGCATTCGCTTTGACTCCGGCGTTCAATACATGGATGGTGAACGCGCGCTGATGTACGCACGCACGCGCCACGCCGACGATGATTACCAGCGCGCGGCACGGCAGCAGCAGGTTGTCGCGGCGGTGGTGGCGCGGTTGGTGAACCCGCTGCACTGGCCGTCCGTCCTGGGGGTGTTGCAGCGGAATGTGGATACCAATTTAACGCTGGTGGATTTGCTGCAACTTGCGCCGCCGGTCTTATTAAGCGGGGGGCGTTTTGACCAGTTGGTTATCAACCGGGATTATCTGATCGGGACGGCAGACGGGTATGCTGTTCCCAATTACGAATTGATTTTGCCCTGGCTGCGGGAGCGATTTGGGTAACAGGGACACGCGCAGCGTGTCCCTGTTCAGTGATCTAGGCTGTCGGGGGTTTTTCCTGTAACAGGCGATTATACGCGCCGCGCCAGGCCGTGTCTTTGCGGGTGAATTTGGTGATTTTGATGTCAGCAAAATACGGGAACAGTTTAATCATAAACTGCGGCATCTGATTCCAGTTTTCGCTGAAAATCATCGCCTGGAGCGAATCGGCCAGGCCGCCTGCCCAACTCCACTTCTGGCGGAATTCTTCGGCTTTCATCCAATAATCGCGTTTTTCCCAGGCTGCTGCCGACGAGTCAATTCCTTCGTCAATTTCACGTAAACAATACACCAGGGTAGCGACCATATCTTTGGCTTCGGCGTCGAGATCGCCTTTTTGACTGAGATGCCGCAGGATTTCAGCGGCGGTTCGCATAAGCTGGTTGCGCTGTTTGCCGGTGCTGTCGGGATTGATGACGCGCCCCATAGGGTTCAGTTCCTTTCCTGATCGTTCAACGGCCCGCGCTAGGTGCGCGGGCGGATTCCTTTGTAGATTTGGCCGCCACTTAACGTTTTTAAAATGAGTGCCGCTGGACGCCCCGTCCGGTCCGCCATCTCGCGTGGCGAGAGGGGGATATTGCCGTTTGCCAGGAAAACTCGGAAGATGCTGTCTACCAGCGAGGTGTGCGGATTAATGAAGTTTGGATCGCGGGCCGCCTGCTGGATCGCCAGCCCCAGTTCATCAAGCTGTTTGACCTCGCCGGTTTCCGGGTCAATATAATCTACCATCGTTCCGGCTTCGCTCAGGCTCAAGCGCTCTCGCTGTTCCGGCAGCAAATGGCTGAGAAGATACTGACGCAAATCTTCCTGTTTGTTGCGTTCCCACCAGGAATACTCAATATGGAATTTGGTGTCCAGCGTCGGTTTAACGAGTGAACTCGGTTTTCCTGTTGTTACCATAGCCACGTCCTAATCAAAGCGTAGTTTCCAGTAATGTCCACCCACGTTTTCAAAATCGGGATTTGCCAGCAGCGTTACCAGGATGGGGCCGGGTGGGCAGCGCCGCATGATGTTAACGGCGCTGTAAAGCGTTTTAGCGTGAACGGTTCCCTGGGGCGTCAGTGCGCCCAGTGGGGGAATCAGCAGTTTTAACAATGCGGCCAGGCTCTTTTTCTGCTGCTGGATGGTTTGCGCGATGGCGTCCACCCCGGCGAGATCGTCCGCGCCGAGAATCATCAGTTCGTCATACTGCGCGCCAATGGCCCGTTTTTGGTTCTCGAAGGTGATGACATCATTGTGCGGCACAATCAGCCGGATCCATTCGGTGCGGGGGCGATAAGCGTTAAAATCAATGACCACCTTGCCGGGTTCATCACTCTTCCGCGCGGTAATGGCGACACCGACGGGGAGTTTGTGTTTGCGGTAGAACTTTGCCAGCCCAAAGATGTATTTGTCTTTGCGCACGACCCACGCCGGGTATTCTTCCCCGTCCTGGCCGTCTACTAACGTCACCCAGACGCGCGGAGTCTGGCGGGCAGTGGGGAAGACCGCTTCAAGACGATTGTTTAAGGGCAGGGTTCCTAAACGGCGATGCGGATAAATGAGATTGACGGTGGTTTCCTGAATATTGGTGACGGGTTCCATCGTGGTTAATTCATCGCCAATTTCGGCTTCCAGGGCCAGCATATCCGGGGTTAACTGCGTTCGGTCATAATCAATGGGGGTGTAGCGCAGCGTGGCGGGCGTTTGCCGGACTTCCGGTGGTTCCAACCGCGTGAGATACCACAAAATTTCGCCGGTTGGGCCAACTTCGTCAAAGCGGTCATCGTCATTCAGCGAATAATTCAGTGAATAGGTTTGTAACGCTTGGGGTGCATCCCCCAGGCCGCCGATTTCCTGCACAATCTCTTCGGCCATCAGCGGCCCGCCGCCGTTCATATCCAGCACGGCTTCCGCCAGATTGCGGTGGCCGATATTCACGTCGAGCAGTAAATTGTACGGGAACCACTTTTGGGCGAGATAGATGAGATCGGAAGAGGCGGAGAGGGCTTCATCTACTTTGGCAATAATGTCATCGTGGGCGGCGTCGAGAATTTCATCCGCCGTCAGATTGCTGAGATGGGTCGTGAAATGCGCCCCATTGCCCTCAAGCTGACTCAGTTTATGGGCAGTGGTCAAGCCGGTGGCAAATTCGCGGGGGACGGTGGTATTGTTGAGGGTATTATCATCAAACTCCACCGCGATGACTGTGAATTCACCATACTCCTGATTATTACCCGTGCGAGTATTGATGACCGTGCCGGTTTCAAAATTAAAGGCCGAAAAAACAAGCCGCTGTCCAATCGGGTAAGTATGGGCCGGATTATAGGGCAGCACATCTTTGTAACGCTCCTGGAGCATGGAGGCTTCCTGCCGCAGGCGTTCTTCAATCAGCGCACGCGCTAAGTCTTCGGTTGAGAGTGGAGTTTCTTTTTCCAACAGCAGGCCGGTAAGGTATTCAACGTCCTGGTCGCTCACGTTTAAATTACGCGCCCAGTAGTGGCTTGGCATCATCAAGGGTGGCTACGCCTCCAGAAATACATGGGGGAATTGCAATTTTTGCAATGGCGAAACAATTAATGTTAGATCAGGTAACAATTATACTTTAGCGGGCTAATATATTGCAAGCGTTGGGTGGGTGGTGCGCCCGCTTTACGGTACTAATTGCTGGTTTTCAGGCGGATTATGTTCCCGATTAGCGCCTGTTTTGCCGCGCGAATGTGCGGTATAATGGCACACTATAAGACAAAAGTTCTAGACGTGAAGCTAAAAACTTTAGGTCGTATATTTTGTCATGATTAGATTGACTTCAAAGTTTGGATGATTTCCTTTAGTATGGAACCGAGATTCTACATAAGAAGCGAGACAGAGTAGGAGCTTCACCTTGTCCCCGACTAATCGTGAAATTGCCGACACCTTTGAAACTGTCGCCGATATGCTGCAACTGAAGGGCGAAAATATTCATCGCATCATGGCCTATCGTAACGTCGCTAATTCTTTGCGCGAACTTCCGCGCGACGTGGCCGCTTATGCTGCCGAGGGAACGCTCAAGGACATCCCGTTTGTGGGCGACATTTTGGCCGAAAAAATAACTGAACTGTTGACCACCGGCAAACTGGAATTTTACGAACGGCTGGCAGCGGAAATCCCGCCCGGTGTGGTGGACATCCTGCGGATTAACGGTGTGGGGCCAAAGAAGGCCGTGCAGTTCTGGAAAGAGTTAAATATCACCAGCGTCCAGGAACTCGAAGCGGCGGCCCGGGCCGGTAAGCTGCGCAACTTGGCAAAAATGGGAGAGAAGAGCGAACAGAAGATCATTGAAGGTATTGAAGCGCTGGCGCGGCAAAATACCAGTCGCCTGCCGTTGGGTTTTGCGCTGCCCCAGGCGCAGGCCATTCTCGATTATGTGCTGACGCTGCCGGGTGTTCTGCAAGGCGCGATTGCTGGAAGTCTCCGCCGCGCTCGGCCCACCATTGGCGATGTGGATTTGTTGGTCGCCAGCCACGACGCCGCGCCGATTATGGACGCCTTCGTGAAGATGGAATCCGTAGCGCGGGTGTTGGGGCACGGCCCCACTAAAAGTTCTGTCGAACTCCACAACGGCTTGCAGGTGGATTTGCGCGTGTTGGAACCCGCGCGGTGGGGGACAGCCCTGAGTTATTTTACGGGCAGTCAGGCGCATAATATCCGCCTGCGCGAACTGGCACTGCAAAAAGGTTACAGCCTCAACGAACACGCTTTCAGCCCGGTGGATGCCAGCGGCACGATCATTGCGGACGCGCCCAAAATTCTCTGTGCTACCGAGGAAGAAGTTTACGCCACGCTGGGTTTGTCCTGGATTCCGCCGGAACTGCGTGAGGACGCGGGTGAAATTGACATGGCGCGCCAGAACCGCCTGCCGCAGCTGATTACCCTGGCCGATATACACGCCGATATGCACATGCACACCACCTGGAGTGATGGCAAATTGAGTGTGCGCGACATGGCCGAAGCCGCCAAAGCACGGGGTCGCCAGTTTATTGTCATCACCGACCACTCGCAGTATTCAGCTATTGCTAACGGCCTCTCCGTTGAGCGGGTGCTGCAACAGCAGGCTGAAATTCGCCAGGTAGACGCGGAAATGGGGCCGGGTTTCCGCGTGTTTCACGGGATCGAACTGGATATTCGCGCCGATGGTGAACTGGATTATCCTGACGAGGTGCTGGCGCAGTTGGATTTTGTGATTGCCTCGCTGCATTACAGTTTGCGCCAGGATCGCGCTCAGATTACCGCGCGCCTGCTGAACGCGATTCGTAATCCCCATGTGGATTTAATCGCCCATCCGCGCGGGCAGTACATCCCGGATCGTGAACCCGCTGATTTGGATATGGATGCCGTTTTTGCGGCGGCGCGCCAGTCCGGGATTGCGCTGGAAATTAACGCCAATCCGCGCCGCCTGGATTTAGAGTCAGGTTTGGCTCGCCGGGCCGTTGAACTGGGCATCCCGTTAGCGATCAATACTGACGCCCACAGCGCTGACCAGATGGATTTGTTATACTTTGGGGTATTGACCGCCCGCCGGGGCTGGGTACAAGCGGATTCGGTGTTGAATACCTGGCCGGTGGAACGTTTTCTGAACTGGGTTCAGAACCGGGGAAAGTAAGCTATGTCAGACCCAAACTCACGGGAAACCAAATCGGATACCCGCCCGATACCGCCCATTCCGCCCGAAATGCCGGATGAAGCGCCGACGCGCAGCCAGCAACCGTTAGATCGAACGCGCGCGATGGCAGCGGTTAATCCGCCGCCGAGTCGGACTCCGCCGCCACCACCGCCCGCGCCAATGGCCTATACAGGTGACAAAGCCAAACGCGGTCAGCGTCCCGCGCCGCCCCGCAAGGCCGACAGCGGTTTTTATCTGCCGCTGTGGTCAATTGGGCTAATGCTGGTTGGTGTGGCGATGACGGTGGGCTGTTTTGTGCTGCTGGTGTTAAGTTTGGGTGGCCGCCAGACCCCCGTCGCCAGCGCGCCGCGTTTTGTGATTATCACCGCACCGCCCACGCTTCCCGGCCAGGAAACACTGCCGGTGCTGCTGGTTTCGCCGACGCTGCCGGAAGGGTTTGGCCCGGGTTTCCAGGGGACGGTTCCCGCGTTTGCGCTGCAAGGCCCCACACTGCCGCCGGTGATTTTAACGCCAACCCCGATTGCCCTGGGCAT